>JBGOST010000350.1:0-3604 GCA_041476125.1 Usitatibacter sp.
GATGGCGATCGTCGCGCACCCGGGCCAGCCGTACCAGGACTTCCGCGAGGTGCTCGCCGCGGCGAAGAAGAAGTCGGTGTCGATCGGATCGATCGGAACCGGCAGCCTCGGGCACCTGGCGATCGCGCAGATCGGCAACCTCACGAAGGCCGAGTTCACGCATATCCCGTATCGCGGCGGCGGCCCGCTCGTCACCGATGCCCTCGGCGGCCAGGTTCCGCTCGCGATCGGCTCGATGTTCCTCATGAACCCGCACGTGAAGGCCGGCAAGTTGAAGGCGCTCGCGGTCACTTCCGCCAAGCCCTCGCCGCAGATGCCGGGCGTGGCGACCGTGGCGGAGCAGGGCGTGCCGGGCTTCGCGGCGCTCGCGTGGTGGGGGGTGATCGCTCCGGCGAAGACCAGCCCTCAGTTCACGCAGCGCATGCACGAGGCGCTCGCCATCGCGCTGAAGGATCCCGAGGTGGCGGAGAAGCTCACCGCGCAAGGCATGGACATCCTCGGCGGCAGCCCGCGCGAGCTCGACGCCTTCGTGCGCGCGGAGATCGCCCGCTGGGCGAAGGTCGTCGCCGAGAACAAGATAAAAGCGGGGGACTAGGCGAGTCCCACGAGGCGCGCGACCGCCTCGCGGCAGCTCATTCCTTCGGCGAGGCCGAGGCGGCGCGCGACTTCGTTCACGCGCGACAGCACTCCGCTGTCGTAGGTCGAACGACCGTCGCCGATGCGCGCGGTGTCGCATGAGACACAGCCGCCCGCAACCCCGCGATCGTCCAGCAGCGGCAGGCGCGAATAGCCCGCGCCGTCCTTGCCGCCGCCCGCATCGTTGAAGAACGCGGCGAAGACGTCGACTTGGAGAACGTGGTCGGGACGCCCGCCCAGCAGGGCACCGTGCGATCCGGTCACGAGGATGCAGCGCCGATCCTCGGCTCGCGCGAGCGAGACGGAATCGAGGGCCCACACCTCGCGATGCCCGGTGTTGGCGATGCGCAGCCGCGTCTCGCCGATTTCGGGAACCTGCGCCTGCACCTCCACGGCGTTGGCGAGCAGGCAGTCGGCCACCTGGCGGCATGTATGGCCGGGGAGGCAGCCGTGGCGCGCGGCCACGTCGTTCACCATCGAGGCGAGGCCCGTGGCGAGCATGTCCGCGCCGTCGGCGATGCGCGCGCTGCGGTAGTCGATCGCGCACGCCGCGATGCCGAGCCCGCCCAGCCACGCGACTCCCGCGACACCCGCCGAATGCTTGCCGATTCCCGCGTCGTTCAGGACCACCGCGCGCACGCGCGCATTGGCCGCGAGCCACGCCGCGTACAGACCGCCATGGGAGCCGCATACCGCGACCGTCCCGCGCGCCGATGCATCGAGCCGTGTGGCCGAGTCGACCACTCGCAAGGCTTCCATGGACCGATTCTAAAGGCCCTTGACAAACGGCGAGCCTTGTATCATTGTGATATCACATTAATAGCAGCGTTCCGCCCCCGCCGCCCAGGAGGACACCATGTCCGCGTACCGCAAGGAAGGCTCGATCGAGAGAACTTACGTCACCGCCAACGGCATCGCGATGCTGCTGCTCCTGATCGCGCTCGTCGTTGCGGTCCCCATCACCGTCTTCACGCTGCGGCAGGCGGGGCTGGTCCCGGTGATCGGGCTGGCGATCGGCATCGTCTTCATCGCGCCCGGCTTCTTCATGCTGCAGCCCAACGAGGCGGTGGTGCTCACGCTCTTCGGCTCGTATCTCGGCACCGACCGCGCACCGGGACTGCGCTGGACGCTGCCCTGGAACCTGCGCAAGAAGCTGAGCGTGCGCGCGCGCAACCACAACATCGAGACGCTCAAGGTGAACGACAAGCGCGGCAACCCGGTCGAGATCGCCGCGGTCGTCGTGTGGAGAGTCGAGGACACCGCGCAGGCGCTCTTCGACGTCGAGGATTTCGAGAACTTCGTGAAGGTGCAGAGCGAATCGGCGCTGCGCCACGTCGCCACGCGCTACAACTACGACTTCGGCGAGGAGCATGAGGCGCACGAGGTGACGCTGCGCGCGGGCGCCGACGTGGTCGCCGAGTCCTTGCGCGAGGAGCTGCAGGCGCGCGTGCAGCTGGCCGGCGTGAAGGTCGAGGAGGCCAAGTTGACGCACCTCGCCTACGCCCCCGAGATCGCGGGCGCCATGCTGCGCCGGCAACAGGCCGAGGCCGTGATCTCCGCGCGAGCCAAGATCGTCGTGGGCGCGGTGTCGATGGTGGAGATGGCGCTGAAGAGCCTGTCGGAGAAAAACGTGGTCCACCTCGACGACGAGCGCCGCGCCGCGATGGTCTCCAACCTCATGGTGGTGCTGTGCTCGGAGCGCGACACCCAGCCGATCGTCAACACCGGGACGCTCTACACCTAAGCCCAGCAGCCGGCGATGGCGGAGCGCAAGGCGTACCTGCTGCGGATCGACCCGGATCTCTGGGCCGAGATCGAGCGCCTCTCGCAGGCCGAGCTGCGTTCGGTCAACGGGCAGATCGAGTACCTCTTGCGCGAAGCCCTGGCGAAGCGGGGAATCCAGCCCGCGTCGGCGGCGCGCAAGGCGCGCAAGAACTGAAGCGAAGGGACCGTTCGCATGAAAATCGTTCGCCACGCCGCGATCCTTGCGCTCGCCTTCGCCTGCTGCGGGTGCAACGTTTCCGCCGCCGCGGAGGCGGACGATGCCGCGTCGATGATCCAACGATCCTCAGCGATCAGCGCAGGAAGCCGGAGAGGGTTTCCGGCGTGGGACGGGTGGGGCGGTACTCGGCGGAGACCCAACCGCCGTAACCCAGGCGGTCGATGAGCGCGAAGAGCGGCGGGAAATCGATTTTCCCCGTGCCGGGCTCGCCGCGCCCGGGCACGTCGGCGAACTGGATGTGGCGCACGGAGCTCCAGAAGCTTTCGAGCGTACGCGCCGGGTCGTCTCCCATCATCACCGTGTGATAGAGGTCGCACTGCAGGCCGAGGTTCGCCGCCCCCACTTCGGCGATGATCTCGACCGCCTGCGGCGAGCGCGAAACGAGGAAGCCGGGCACGTCGGTCGTGTTGATGGGCTCGATCACGAGGTCGAGGCCGGCGGCGGCGAGCTCTCTAGCCGCGAACCGGAGGTTGGCGACAAGCGTCGCGCGCAAGCGCGCCGGATCGTCGTTGGCGCCCGCGGTGCCCGCGATGCAGTTCAATTTCGGCACGCCGAGCGCCTGCGCGTACACGATGCCGCGCGCGACCGCGTCGCGAAATTCCGCTTCCCTTCCCGGGCGGCACGCGATGCCGAAGTCGCCTTTCGCGCGCTCGCCCATGGGAAGGTTGATGAGAATGCACTCGAGCGCGTTGTCGAGAAGCCGCATCGCGATCTCCTCGGGCGGGTACGCGTACGGCGCGGCGAACTCGACGGCGCGAAAGCCGGCGCGCCGCGCCGCGGCGAAGCGGTCGAGGAAATCGTGCTCGGGGAAGAGGTAACACAGGTTGGCGGCGAAGCGAGGCATCGACGAGGGCGTGAAAGAGCGGCTGCTACTATACCGAAGGCATGAATTCACCCTCCCGAAGCCACACCATTCCCCGCGCGGCGGCCCCCCGGCCGGCCCCGGGCGCGTCGATCGCGCGCAGC
>JBGOST010000351.1:0-3592 GCA_041476125.1 Usitatibacter sp.
GAACACGATGTCCCAGTCGTTCGGCACGATGGAGCGGTCGAAGAAGTCGTCGCCCCCCGCGATCAGGTACACGGTGGTGGCAACGCCCGCTGCCGCCAGCAGCCAATCCCACCACATGACGCGATGCCGGAAGCGCTTCGCGACCGGAAAGATCAGGAACGAGAGGAACAACACGAACGCGACGTGGATCGCGCGCAGGTGCTCGGGCCGCACGATGGCATAGGCGGTGTAGAGATGGAACAGCGACATCACCACCGCCACCGCGACCACGAAGCCCGCAAGCCAGCCCCGGTGCCGGTTCTGGATGCCCTCTTCGCGCTCGATCATCTCCTCGGCCCGCGCCAGCGCCTCGGCGCTGATTTCGGCCGCGGGCTGATGCAGACGCGCGATCTCTTCGCTCACCGGTTTCCTCTCGACAAAAAAGCCCCGCCAGCGGTCTGGACGGGGCTTCGAAGCGACGGGGGCTACTTGAGCTTGATGCCCTTCTCCGCGAAATACTTGATGGCCGCCGGATGCCACGGAATCGAGGAGGCCTCGACCTTCTGGTTCTCGAGCTTGATGTTCTGCGCCTCCTTGTGCACCCGGATCAGGTCGTCGCGATGGTCGAAGACCGCCTTCACGATCTTGTACGCGAGCTGCTCGTTCATGTCCCGGTGCACGGCGAGGAGGTTGGTCACCGTGGCCGCCTGGTTGTCGGCTTCCATCCCCTTGTAGGTGTCCTTCGGGATGACGTCCTTGATGTAGACGTTGCCGTTCTTCTTGACCATCGCGGGCACGAGGTGGGCGATGTCGATCATCCTGATCTTCACGCCCGGCGTGTTCGCGAGGTCGGTCACCGCGGCGGTCGGAAGGCCGCCGACCCAGAAGAATGCGTCGATCTTGCGGTCCTTCAGCGCGTTCACCGACTCGGCGACGCCGAGCCGCTCGCGCTTCATGTCCTTGTCCTTGTCCAGGCCCGCCGCTTCGATGACGCGCAATGCGAACACCTCGGTGGCGCTGCCGCCCGATCCGGTGGACACGCGCTTGCCCTTCATGTCCGCCATCTTGGTGACGCCGGTGCCCTCGATCGAGACCACGTGCATGCGGTTCGGGTACAGCACCGCCAGCGTGCGCACTGGGATCGGTTTGCCGGCGAACTTGTCCTGGCCCTTGAGCGCGTCGATCGCGGCATCGGCCTGCGTGAAGGCGATGTAGGGCTTGCCGGTGCCGATCAGCTGCAGGTTGGCGACCGAGCCCCCTGTGACCTCGGCAGTCGCCTGCATGCCGGAGACATACTTGGACAACACCGCGGCCAAGCCGCCGCCGAGAGGATAGTAGACGCCGCCAGTCCCGCCGGTGGCGATGGAAACATTCTGCGCCTGCGCTGCGGCAGCGAACGCCAGCAGCAGGGCACCCACAAAGCGGATAGTCGATTTCATGTCCCCTCCTATTAGGAATCCGCGATTCTATTACGTCCTTGCCCCAAGGCGCTGCCTCTGGGTGGGTGTAAGTCCTTGAACCTTAAGGCCCGGGCGCATGCGCCGAATCGCATGCTGCACCGCACCAAATAATCCTTGACTTCAGGGCTGGGCGGCCTAGAATAGCTGTTGTGCAGTGCAGCATTCAACCAGCCCAAGTGACAACTTCAAGAGGAAACCCAGCCATGTTCAAGATCGACAAAATCACCGCGGCCAACGAGGCTGCGATCAACCAATTCGCGTACTTCGCGCAACTTTCGCTCGCCAACGTCGAACGCCTTACCGAGCTCGGCCTGGGTGCCGCGCGCGAGTCTGTCGAGCAGGCCGCGGCGCATGCCCAGTCGCTCGCCGGTGCGAAAGACGTCCAAGAAGTCATCGCCCTGAACTCCGCGGCGATCGAGCCGGTGATGAAGCGCGCCTACGCCTACTCGCGTACCGCCTACGAGACCGCGGCTGAGACCAACGACGAAGTGAAGCGCGTTTTCGAGAAGCAGGGCGCGGAGCTCAATCGCGCCGCGGTCGCCGCCCTCGAAGAGGCGTTCAAGTACGCGCCCAGCGGCTCGGAGAGCATGGTCGACAACGTGAAGACCGCCATCGCCGCCGCGCAGAGCGCCTACAGCAACATCGCTTCGATCAACAAGCAGATCTATGACACCGTGGAGAAGACGGTCGAGCAGAACGTCGCCACGGTGAAGTCGGCCGCGACGAAAGCCAAGTCGAAGAGCAAGAAGCGCTAACGGATCTTCGGGGTCGAGCCCGCTCGGCCCCTGGACTTCCCCTCGATGCCCCCGGCGTGAGCCGGGGGCATTTTTTCTTGGATGCTGCAATCGCAGCGATGGTCCGGGGCCCAATGGAGAGCTAGTTCCCGGTATTCGGCTGCAGGGCGGCGATCGCGACCAGCCGGGCGCGCCTCACGGCGGCGCCGATGTCCTGCGGATTGGATTGCGCGATGGCTCCCGCATCGACCTTGCGCGCGGCCTCGAGCGCCTTGCGGAAATGCTCGGGCGGCGCCGGGTCCCGCGCCGCGTCGCCGTGGGCATCGCATGCGGCGAGCTCGAGCAGGCGATCGAGGCGCTCGGGACGCCGGAAGGCGTCGGCGCGCTCCAGCAGCGCAAGCGTGGACTCCGCGTCGAGGTCCGCGCGCGCGACTTCCTCGCGCTCGCAGATGGCGAGTCGCGCGAGCTCGCGGCAATCGTTGGGCGCGTTCACCCGCTCGCAAAGGGCCGCCGCGTCCTCGAGCCGCAAGTCGAGCGCGAGGAGGGCGAAGCGCACCGCCAGCGAATGACCTCGCGCGGCGGCGCAGTCGAGTCGGGCCGCCAGGCGATCCGGCGCATCGGGATGCGAGAACGAGCGATCGATTTCGGGGAGGATGCGCGCGAGCGCCTCGCATTCGCGCAGCACCGCGATCATCCGCGACGGGCTCTTCTCCATGAGCCCGCGCGCGAGCTCCTGCCAGACGCGCTCCGGGACAAGGGCGTCGGCTTCGCCCGATTGCACCATGCGCCGCATCAGGGCCAGCGTCTCGGGCGCCACGGCGAAGCCGAAGCGCGCGGCGAAGCGCGCCACGCGCAGGATGCGCACCGGATCCTCGGCGAAGGCCTCGCTCACGTGGCGCAGCAGGCCCGCGCGCAGGTCGCGCTCGCCGCCGTGCGGGTCCACGAGCGCTCCGTCCTCGGCGCGCGCCATGGCGTTGATGGTGAGGTCGCGCCGCCTCAGGTCGTCCTCGAGCGTCACCTCGGGGGAGGCGTGGAACGCGAAGCCCTTGTACCCTGGCGCGGTCTTGCGTTCGGTGCGGGCGAGCGCGTATTCCTCGTGGGTCTCGGGATGAAGGAACACCGGGAAATCCGTTCCGACGGCGCGAAACCCGCGCTTCAACATCTCGTCGGGGCTGGCGCCTACCACCACGTGGTCGCGGTCCTGCACCGGCAGGCCCAGCAACTCATCCCGGACCGAGCCGCCGACGGAGTAGACCTTCATCGTCCGGATGGGGTCGGGTTCAATTCAAGCGCGCGATGCCGTAATTGCGAGGACGTATCACGAAATTGAACCTGACCCCTGCTTTCTAGGCCGGAAGGCCTGTTGCATAGGGCTCGTCCTCGGCGACGAACTCCTTCTCCTTCAGCGCGTCTTCGATC
>JBGOST010000352.1:0-3590 GCA_041476125.1 Usitatibacter sp.
AAGAGAACATCAAGGCGCGTGTCGAGTCGATCCGCAAGCAGGTCGAGGAAGCCACCAGCGACTACGACAAGGAAAAGCTGCAGGAGCGCGTGGCGAAGTTGGCCGGCGGTGTCGCGGTGATCAAGGTGGGTGCCGCGACCGAAGTCGAGATGAAGGAGAAGAAGGCCCGCGTCGAGGACGCGCTGCACGCAACCCGTGCCGCGGTCGAAGAAGGCATTGTCCCCGGCGGTGGCGTGGCGCTGCTTCGCACCCGTGACGCGGTATCCAAGGTCAAGTCGGACAATGAAGACCAGGCGGCCGGCGTGAAGATCGTCGTGCGCGCCCTCGAGCAGCCGATGCGCGAGATCGCCCGTAACGCGGGGGATGAGCCGAGTGTCGTCATCAACAAGGTAAGCGAAGGCAAGGGCAACTTCGGCTACAACGCCCAGACCGGCGAGTACGGCGACATGGTGGCGATGGGTGTTCTCGATCCCACCAAGGTCACCCGCTACGCGCTGCAGAACGCGGCTTCGGTCGCGGCGCTGATCCTCACGACCGACGCAATGGTCGCCGAGCTTCCCAAGGACGAAAAGGGCGGCGCCGGCGGAATGCCCGGCGGTGGAATGGGCGGCATGGGTGACATGGACATGTAATGTGCTCCCTCTCCCTTGGGAGAGGGACGGGGAGAGGGTCATTCCCCACGCAACAAAAAAGCCCCGCTTCGGCGGGGCTTTCATTTCCACTTGTACAGCGACATCAGTCGAACTTTGCGCCCGATTCCTTCACGACTTTCGCCCAGCGCGCTTTCTCGTCGCGAATGAACGCGCCGAACTGCTCGCTCGATTGGGGGCGCACTTCGGCGCCGGACGAGACGAGCTTCTGCGTCATCTCCGGCGTGGCGAGGATCGCGGTCACGGTCGCGTGCAGTTTCTTCACGACTTCGGGCGGCGTGCCCGCGGGCGCGACGATGCCCTGCCACGACCCGGTCTCGAAACCGGGAACCCCGGACTCGGCAACGGTGGGGATGTCGGGCGCGCCCGAAAAACGTTTCGCGCTGGAGATCGCGATCGCCTTGAGCTTCCCGTCCTTCACCGACGGGTAGGTCGCGAGCATGCCGTTGAAGAGCACCTGCGCGTGTCCCGCCATCACGTCCATGATCGCCTGCGAGCCGCCCTTGTACGGAACGTAGGTCCACTTCACGCCGGTGCGCGCGGCGAAGTCGATGCCCGCGAGATGGTTGGCCCCGCCGACCCCGGAGACCGCGAAGTTGAGGCTGTCGGGCTTCGCCTTGAGCAGCGCCACAAGCTCGCGCACATTGCTTGCGGGAATCGATGGATGCACGGCGAGCACGTGCGGCGAGTAGGCCACCATCACCACGGGTGCAAAGTCCTTCACCGGATCGAACGCCAGCGTGGTGACCACACTCGGCGCGATGGCGAGCGAGCCGATGTCGGCGAGGAGCACCGTGTAGCCATCGGGCGGCGACTTGGCGACGAAGTCCGCGCCGATGTTCCCCGTCGCCCCGGGCTTGTTCTCGACAACGACCGGCTGGCCGAGCGCCTCGGTGAGCTTCTGCCCCACGGAGCGCGCGAGGATGTCGGAGGTGCCGCCCGGCGGGTACGGCACGATGATCTTGATCGGTTTCGACGGCCACGCTTGCGCGAATGCGGAAGCGTGAACCGCGAGGAACACGAAGGGCGCGAGGAACCGCAGCAAGGTGTAGAGCGTTTTCATCAGTGAATCTCCGGTTCGGCCGTGGCGGCGCCGCTTTCGAGGAAATCGAAATCGCAGCCCTTGTCGGCCTGCGTCACGTGCTTCAAGTACAGCGTGCCGAACCCGCGAGTGAAATGCGGCTTCGGCGCCTTCCACTCGGCGCGGCGGCGCGCGAGCTCCCCATCGTCGACGTGAAGCTGAAGCTTGCGATTTGGAACATCGAGCTCGATGCGATCGCCGTCATGCACGAGTGCCAGCGGCCCGCCGACGAACGCTTCCGGCGTCACATGCAGCACGCACGCGCCGTAGCTCGTGCCGCTCATGCGCGCATCCGAGATGCGCACCATGTCGCGCACGCCCTGCTTCAACAGCTTCTGCGGGATCGGCAGCTGCCCCCACTCCGGCATGCCCGGGGCGCCCTGCGGTCCCGCGTTCTGCAGCACGATCACGCTGTCGGCGTCGATGTCGAGCCCGGGATCGTCGAGGCGCGCGTTCATGTCGTCGTAGCTCTTGAAGACGACCGCGCGCCCGACGTGCTTCTGCAGGCGCGTTTCCATCGCCGGCGGCTTGATCACCGCGCCCGCGGGCGCCAGGTTGCCGCGCAGGACGGCGAGGCCGTCCGAAGCCACGAGAGGATTGGAGCGCGCGCGGATCACGTCGTCGTTCCAGGTCCTGGCACCCGCGATGTTCTCGCCCAGCGTGCGGCCATTCACCGTCGGCGCCGAGCCGTCGATGAGGGCGCCCAGTGCGGCGAGCATCGCCGGAAGGCCGCCGGCGTAGTAGAAATCCTCCATCAGGTACTTGCCCGCGGGGCGCACGTTGGCGAGCACCGGGGTTTTACGCGCGAGCGCGTCGAAGCGATCGATGTCGAGGGGAACGTTGGCGCGCCGCGCGAGCGCCACCAGGTGCACCAGCGCGTTCGTGGAGCCGCCGAGCGCCAGCACCGTGGTGACCGCGTTGTCGAAGGACTTGGCGGTCGCGATGTCCAGCGGCTTCAAGTCCTCCCACACCATGTCGACGATGCGCTTGCCGGTGAGGGTCGCCATCTGCGCGTGGCGCGAATCGGGAGCGGGGATCGACGCCGCGCCCGGCAGCGTCAGGCCGAGCGCCTCGATGGCGGAAGTCATCGTCGAGGCGGTGCCCATCGTCATGCAATGGCCCGGCGAGCGCGCGATGCCGTCCTCCACGCCCTGCCATTCGTCCTCGCTGATGTTGCCGGCGCGCAGCTCCGCCCAGTACTTCCACGTGTCGCTGCCGCTGCCGAGGAACTTGCCCTGGAAATCGCCCCTGAGCATCGGGCCCGCGGGCAGGAAGATCGCCGGCAGGTTCATCGAAAGCGCGCCCATCACCAGCGCCGGCGTGGTCTTGTCGCACCCGCCCATCAGCACGCAGCCGTCGGCGGGATAGCTGCGCAACAGCTCCTCGGTCTCCATCGCGAGCAAGTTGCGATAGAGCATCGTGGTGGGTTTCTGGAACGGCTCCGAGAGCGAGATCGCCGGCATCTCGACGGGAAAGCCGCCGGCCTGCCAGATGCCGCGCTTCACCTCCTCCGCGCGCTGGCGGAAGTGGCTGTGGCACGGATTGATGTCGCTCCACGTGTTGATGATCGCGATGACGGGCTTGCCCAGGTAGTCGGAGCGGTTGTAGCCCATCTGCGCGGTGCGCGAGCGATGGCCGAAGCTGCGCAGGTCCTTCACCCCGTACCAGCGGTGGCTGCGCAGCTCCTCGGGGTTCTTGCGTCGCGCCATGGCGGTCAATCCGATTGCTTGATGCCGCCCGCGTCGATCACCTGCTTCCAGCGTGCGAGCTCCTCGTTGAGGAACCTGGAGAACTCCGCGCTGGTGCCGCCGACCACCTCGAAGCCGATTTCGTTGAATCGCTTCACCAGCGCCGGATCC
>JBGOST010000353.1:0-3567 GCA_041476125.1 Usitatibacter sp.
CCCGAGTCGATCACGTAGTGGATCCCTGGGACCGTGAGCGAAGTCTCTGCCACGTTGGTCGCGAGCACGATACGGCGGTGCGCCGAGCGCTCGAAGACGCGGTCCTGCTCCTCGGCCGAAAGTCGCGAGTACAGCGGCAGGATCTCGGTGTGCTGCTTCCCTACCTTTGGCAAGGAGAGCTTGCGCAGGGCCTCCGCGGCCTCGCGGATCTCGCGCTCTCCCGGCAGGAACACCAGAATGTCGCCGTCGCGGCTCTCGCGCGCGAGCTCGTCCACCGCCTTGGCGATCGCCTCGTTCAGATCCACCGGCTCGTCGTCCTCTTCCTCGACCTCGAAGAACTCGGGCCGGTAGCGGACCTCGACGGGGTAGGTTCGACCCGAGACTTCGATCACCGGCGCGCCGTCGAAGAATTTCGAGAACCTCTCGGTATCGATGGTGGCGGAGGTCACCACGACCTTGAGCTCGGGACGCTCGACGACGAGCCGCTTGAGGTAACCGAGAAGGAAGTCGACGTTCAAGCTTCTCTCGTGGGCCTCGTCGATGATGATCGTGTCGTAGGCCCTCAGCTCGCGGTCGGAGTGCGTTTCGGCGAGAAGGATGCCGTCGGTCATGACCTTCACCACCGTGTCCGGGCGGGTCGCGTCCTGGAAGCGGATCTTGTGCCCCACGAAACCCTTGGGAGTCCCGGCGAGCTCCTGCGCGAGGCGGTTGGCGAGGCTGCGCGCGGCGATGCGCCGCGGCTGCGTGCAGCCGATGAGCCCCGCCGCGCCGCGCCCGAGCGTGAGGCAGATCTTGGGAATCTGGGTGGTCTTCCCCGAGCCCGTCTCGCCGCAGACGATCGTCACCGGGTGCTCGCGAACGAGGCGCGCGATCTCGTCGCGATGCTGCGCGATGGGCAGGTCCTCGGGAAACCGCGGCGCCGGGATGCGCGCCAGCCGCGCGGCGTGCCGGCCCCGCGAGCGCTCGATGAGATCGGCGAGAAGTGCCTTCTCGCGCTCGACCCCGCGCCCGCGGCCCGCGCGGCCGTCGATGGCCGCGAGGAGTGCCGCGATCCGCGGATGGTCGCTCGCGAGCGTGGAGGAGAGGATTTCGGGAGGGAGCGGGATCATCGGCTGCGCAACGCGCCGGCCGATTCTAGCGCCCTTCAGGCCACCGTTTCGCGAATGCCGCTCAACACCACGTCGAATCCCGGAGGGCGACCGGCGATCGAGGGAAAGGGGGTGATGCTCGCGGTGCAATGCACCCGATGCCCGTCGCGGGCGTGGGCCTCGGCCTCGATGGAGGCGGCGCGCGAGCCGGCGGCGAGGCGCTTGGCCTCGATGTCGGTCAACGCGAGCAGCGTGGAGAGCGGGCGCCCCGCGAGGTGCGCGAGGCGCTTGCCGAAGAGGCGCTCGGCGGCGGGATTGCACATGAGGACGTTGGCGTTCGCGTCGCACTGGATCTGCGGCAGCGGCGATTGCTCGAACACCGCCTCGAGGCGCTCGGCCCTCTCGCGCGCGCTTTCGACCGACATGCCGCGCACCGCCACCCGGTGCGCGAGCTCACGGTTCTCGCGCTCGAGCTTCTGGTTGAGCACGCCGGTCAAGGTAAGCAGGTCGTCCCTCTCGATCTCGAGGAGGAACGCCTCCTCCTTGTCGCGGTTGAGCTTGCCCGCGTAGTAGATGATGGTGAAGCAGAAGAAGAGCGCCATCGTGCCGGCGTACCAGTGCAGCCCGCTCTGCTCGAAGAACAGGTAGATCGCGGTGGGAATCGCCGCCGGGATCGAAAGGGCCTCGTGGGCGCCCCGCACCGCGGCGTAGGCGGTGACCGAGCCCGCCACGAAGCAGATGATCACCATCAGCGTGAAGAGCTGCAGGTAGGCTTGCGAGGGCGGGAACAGCAGCGTGCCCAGCACTCCCCACTGCACTCCGGCGAGAAAGTTCGCCGCCACGACCAGGCGGCCCCACGCTTCCGGGTCGGAAGCGGGGTTGCGCCGCCGGTAGGCGATGATGGATACGCAACGGAAGAAGGTGACCGCGGTCGCCCAGAGGAACCACACCGCGCCGCGGCCGATGTCGCCCGTCTCGATCAGGACGCCGAGCGTGAGGAGCGCGCCGAAATAGGAGTACCCCGCCGCCATCGGCGCGTACTTGTAGAGCTCGTCGACCTGGAGCGCCCGCAGCCGGGGTGCCGGCCAGGGCGCGGCGGCCGGCGGGCCCCCATCTTTGTTCTCTTTTTTGGACATGGGCCGGGTCTGCTGTGCGCGAGACCCGAAAGTGAGCCGTTTTCGGCACACTTTCTGTGAACTGGGTCACAGTCCGCTGTTACAAGGGCAACATGTGCCCCTGCACCGCCCAACCGTCAGGGTTCGAGCTGCTTGTAGACCGAGCTTGCGACTCGCGCGAGGGTCGGCTTGTCGACCTCGCCGGAGAGGGCGTAGCCGCAGTCCTTTTCGATCCAGTAGAAGACCGACACCGGCCCTTCGGATGCGAAGCGGAAAGCGGTGATGCTGTCGCCCTTGCTGGGGCGGGTCACGTAGAGGGTGAGGCGCTTGCCCGACGCATCCTGATACATGAACTGCGCCACCGGCCCGTCGCTGCCCGGCAGGAGGCGCCCGCCGAGGAGCTCGAAGCCCTCGTTGGCCAGAAGCGGAATCTTGAGGTTGAGGCCAAGGCGCTTCGAGAGCCACTTGACCAGGTGGTCCTTCTCCTTGGCCTCGACTTCGACCGGGTGGCGCACCTCGGGCGAATAGACGAGGTGGGCGCGCGCGGCGCGAATCGGCAGCGGCGTGGGCGCAGCCACGGTATTTGCCGGTGGCGCGCGCAGCAAGGGAAGGCCGAGGCCGATCGCGATCCCCGCCGCGACCCACATCGCCGCGCGGGCGTAGCCCTGCCATCCGGGGCGCTTCAGGTACATGCGCGCCGGGATCGGCTCGGTGAGCACCGCGTCGAACTGGCGGCGCAGGAGCCTGTTTTGTTCAGCGTATTCCACGCGATCCTCGTTTTCGTTCATTGGACCACCCGCAAGCCGCTTCGTGTCGCCTCGCCGCTCATCAGGCGGCGCAGGCGTTCCCTGCCGCGCGACAGCCGCGACATCACGGTGCCGATGGGAATGCCGAGAGAGCGGCTCACGTCGGCATAGGTCATGTCTTCGAGTGCCACCAGCAGCACGACCTCGCGCTGCTCGGGCGCGATGCACAGCAGCGCGCGCTGCAGGTCGATCACATCCACGCTCGTGACCGTCGGTATGGGCGCGGCGATCGCGTTCTCGTCGATTTCCACTTCGGGCGCGATGCGCCGGGCCTTGAGCTGGTTCACGAAGACGTTGTGCATGATCGAGAAGAGCCACGCGCGCAGGTCGCCCGGGCGCCACAGGTGGAACTTGCGCACCGCGCGCTCGAGCGTGTCCTGCACCAGGTCGTCCGCGCCGTCGCGATCCCCCACCAGCGCCCTCGCATAGCGGCGCAGGTTGGGGATGAACGGGACGATCAGGTTGTAGTCCATCGCTGTGGGTCAGGGTGTGGCCAGGTGCCAGACATTGTTCACGTTGTCGCCGGTGCGATCTCCCGGCTTCTGGTCCTTCGCCCAG
>JBGOST010000354.1:0-3564 GCA_041476125.1 Usitatibacter sp.
ATCGAAGCGAGCGGCGCCGAGATCGTGACCGTCGCCATCCGCCGCACCAACATCGGGCAGAATGCCGGCGAGCCGAATCTGCTCGACGTCCTGCCGCCGTCCAAGTACACCATCCTTCCGAATACCGCCGGATGCTATACCGCCGAGGACGCCATACGGACGCTGCGGCTGGCCCGCGAGCTCCTCGAGGGGCACGCGCTCGCGAAGCTCGAAGTGCTGGGCGATGCGCAGAGCCTCTACCCGAACATGGCCGAGACGCTCGCCGCGGCGAAGACGCTCGTGGCCGAGGGCTTCCAGGTGATGGCGTACTGCAACGACGACCCGATCATGGCGAAGCAGCTGGAGGAGCTGGGATGCGTGGCGGTGATGCCGCTCGCCTCCCTCATCGGCTCGGGCATGGGCATCCTCAATCCGTGGAACCTGCAGGTCATCATCGATCGCGTGCGCGTCCCGGTGCTCGTCGATGCCGGAATCGGCACCGCGTCCGACGCCGCGATCGCGATGGAGCTGGGTTGCGACGGAGTCCTCATGAACACCGCCATCGCCAAGGCGCGCGACCCGGTGCGCATGGCGCGGGCGATGAAGCTTGCGGTGCAGTCCGGGCGCGAGGCGTTCCTCGCCGGCAGGATGGCGAAAAAGCCCTACGAAGCGAGCCCGAGCTCTCCCGAAGCGGGATTAATCCAGAAGGCGAGCTAGAAGCGCCAGCTCACGCCCACCGAGACCTGGTCGGCCTCGATGTCGTTCGCAAGCGGCGAGCCCAGCGGCGAGTAGTGCTCGACCTCGGCGCGGATGCCGAGCGAGCGGGTGAAGTCGTAGCGCATCCCCAGCCCGTAACGCCAGCGCGTGCCGCGCGCCGCGGTGCCGCTCAGGAGGGACGTCGAATAGGTCGAGAATGCGTTGGCCGTATCGCCGCGGTAGGCGCCCAGGCGCCCGTAGAACGAGAAGCTCCTCCACACCGGCACGGTGGCCACCGTGTCCACGCCGAATCCGGAGGCACGGAAGGCCGAGGCGAGGTTGCCCGTGGCCGAGAACACGTCGGCCGGGGCGCGGGCGAAATCGATGAACTCGCTTTCGACGGAGAAATAGCGCGAGTACTTGTAGCCGAGCTTGAGGCGGAGGAAACCGTTGTCGGAGGCGCGGGCCGGCGCGAAGCCGTTGGCGAGCCCCGAGGACTCGAGGGAGAAGAAGCCGGCGGGAGAGGGCAAGCCGGACTTCGGGGGCTTCAGGCCGCCCAGATAGTCTTCACCCAGGGCCGCCACGGGAAGGGCGGCCACCGCGAGTACGGCGAGCCGTAGGTGAAGCCTCATTTGTTTCGCGTCCTTTTGCGGTCAATTTAGGCTTGAGCGGAAACGGTGTCAAATGTCGGATTCACAGGCAGAAGTTCCCGCGGCGCGCCCTATGATCACCGGGCGTTTTTCCGGATAGCGAGACCCCGTGCCCCAACCCCCCAATAGAAGCGATTTCCTGCGCCAGGGCCGTTTTTCCCGCGGGCAGCAGCGCGCCTATGAGGCCCTCCTGCCCACGCTGGGGCTCGCCTACCGGCGCTCGCCGCTCGATTTCGCCGCGGTCTTCGGCAGGCGCGCCCCCGTGGTCGCCGAGATCGGCTTCGGCATGGGCGAGACCACGGCGCGGATCGCGGCCGAGAACCCGGGCAACGACTACCTCGCGATCGAGGTTCATACCCCGGGGGTGGGGAGCCTGCTGAAGCAGCTCGAAGCCGGCGGCATCACGAACGTGCGCGTCGTGCAGCACGACGCGGTCGAAGTCCTCCGCGACATGGTTCCCGAGGCCTCGCTCGCGGCGATCCACGTCTTCTTTCCCGACCCCTGGCCCAAGAAACGCCATCACAAGCGCCGCCTGCTGCAGGCCGAGTTCGCCGCGCTCGCCGCCTCGCGGCTCGCCGCGAACGGCCTCTTGCACGTCGCCACCGATTGGCGGGACTATGCCGAACACGTCCTCGCGGTGCTCGGCGCCACGCAAGGATTGCGCAACACCGCCGACGGATTTGCAGCCCGCCCCGCGTGGCGCCCCGAAACGAAGTTCGAGCGCCGCGGCCTTGATCTCGGCCACGGCGTGTGGGACCTCCTCTTCACCAGGACCTGACATGACACGCACGCAAGCCGCCCGCAGACGAATGCTGCGCATGATGATCGCGAGCGGCGCGCTGGGCGCCGCGGGAGCGAGCGGCGTCATCTCGCGCGCGCTCGCCAAGGGCGACCTGCCCCCGGGCATCAACCGGCTCGAAGGATCGGCCGAGGTGAACGGTCGGCCCGCGGGCGTTGGAACTCCGGTGCGGCTGGGAGATCGCATCGCCACCGGGCCCGCGAGCCAGGCGGTGATCGTGGTGGGCAGCGACGCGTTCCTCATGCGCTCGCAGACCACGATCGAGGTGAAGGGGCGCGACGGCGTGCTCTCGGAAATGCTGATCACGACCGGGCGGCTGCTCTCCGTGTTCTCGAAAAAGCCCGTGGCCATCAAGGCGGCGAGCGCCTCGATCGGCATCCGCGGCACCGGGGCCTACATCGAAGTCGAACCGAAGAGCGTCTACTTCTGCCTCTGCTACGGCGAGGCGCTCATCGAGGGCCCGGGAATGTCGTCGAGCAAGCTCGTGAAGACCACGCACCACGAGCAGCCGCTCGTCCTGCGCGAGGACGGCGGCATCATGAGCGCGGAGCCGGGCCCGTTCCAGAACCATAGCGACCAAGAGCTCATCATGCTCGAGGCGCTCGTGGGACGCGAGCCGCCCTTCATGAAGGACGGGCAGTACCCGGCGAAGCGATATTGATCGGGATGGTGCGGTTCGCCGGATCCTGGTCCGGCAGGAAAGGCTCGAGCAGGTCGTTCAGGAAGCGCCGGCCCTTCGGCGTCGGGCGGATCGTCACGTGGTCGCGCTCCAGCAGCCCCGCGCTCTCAGCGGCCTTTAGCTCGGCCTCGATCACCGTGATGGGAAGCCCGGTGCGTTGCGCGAAAAGCGCCACCGCAAAGCCGTCGGTGAGCCGCAGCGCGTTCAGCATGAACTCGAACGGCAGCTCCGCTGCGAGCACTTCCCGGGATTCCTGCAACGGCTTGCCCTGCGGTGCCGCGCGCAGGTAGGCCTGGGGCTTGCGGCTGCGCTGCTCGCGCACGATGCGATCGCGATACGAGATCTTGCCGTGGGCCCCCGCGCCGATGCCGAGGTAGTCGCCGAACGTCCAGTAGTTCAGGTTATGGCGGGCGCGGTGGCCGGGCCTGGCGAAGGCCGAGGTCTCGTAGTGGACGTAGCCCGCCTGCGCCAGCGATTGCTCGATCGCCTCCTGCATGTCGGCCGCGACGTCGTCGTCGGGAAGCTCGGGCGGATAGCGATGAAAGTGCGTGTCGGGCTCGAGCGTGAGGTGATACGCGGAGACATGTGCAGGACCGAATGCGATGGCTTCGCGCACGTCGGCGAGGGCTTCGCCCAGCGTTTGCCCGGGCAATGCGTACATGAGATCGGCGTTGACGCTGGGAAAGGTCTCGAGCGCGGTGGAGAGCGCGCGCCGCGCCTCGTCGGCGCCGTGCACGCGGCCGATCGCGGCGAGCCGCGCG
>JBGOST010000355.1:0-3561 GCA_041476125.1 Usitatibacter sp.
CGTGAACCTCTTCGCCGATGGCGTGGCGGTGCGGCAGGTCGGGCGCGAGACGCTGCGCCTTTGCCGCGAGCTGGTCGACGACATGGTGCTCGTCGACACCGACGAGATCTGCGCGGCGATCAAGGACATCTTCGAGGACACGCGCACGGTCCTCGAGCCCGCCGGGGCGCTGGCACTCGCGGGAGCGAAGCGCTGGATCGAGCGCCGCGGGGTGAAGGGGCGCACCTTCGTCGCGGTCGCGAGCGGCGCCAACATGAACTTCGATCGGCTACGCTTCGTCGCCGAGAGAGCCGAGCTGGGCGAGCATCGCGAGGCGGTCCTCGCCGTCACCATTCCGGAGCGCCCGGGCAGCTTCCGCGCGCTCTGCGGCCTGCTCGGCCGGCGCAACGTCACCGAGTTCAACTACCGGTTCGCGAGCGGCGGCGAGGCGCACGTATTCCTCGGCGTCTCGGTCTCGGGGCGCGAGGAGACGCAGCGCCTCATCGCCAACCTGCACAGCCACGGCATGCCCGCGGTGGACCTCTCGGACAACGAGATGGCGAAGCTGCACGGGCGCCACCTCGTGGGAGGGCGGGCGCCTGCGAAAGCCGCCGAGAGCCTCTACCGGTTCGAATTCCCGGAGCGTCCGGGCGCGCTCATGAATTTCCTCAATCGCATGGGGTCGGGCTGGAACATCTCGCTCTTCCACTATCGCAACCATGGCGCCGACGTCGGTCGCGTGCTCGTCGGCCTGCAGGTGCCCGAGCGCGACAGGGCCGCGCTGCGCCGCTTCCTGCGCGAGCTGGGCTACGACTACAGCGACGAATCGCGCAACCCCGCCTACCGCTTCTTCCTGAAATGATCGATCCCGGCAGCAAGGGGCCCGCGGAGGCGTACGCGCGTGCCGTGGCGTACTTCCAGGCGGGCCGCCTGCCCGAGGCCGAGGGCGTGCTGCGCGAGCTCGTCGCCGCGGCACCCGCGCTCGTCGAGGCGCTCCAGCTCCTCGGCGCGGCGCTGAGCGCCCAGGGTCGTGCGCAGGAAGGGCTCGAATGGTTCGATCGCGCCAGAGCGCTGCGTGCCCCCGGCCCGACGCTGCTGCACAACCGCGCGCAGGCGCTCTTCGCCCTCGGGCGCTTCGCCGAGGCGCGCACCGAGATCGAGGGCGCGACCGCGCTCGATCCGGCTTCCGCCTCCGCGTGGGGCTTGACCGCAAACGTCCTCGCGGCTCTGGGCGAGCGCGAGAGCGCCGAGCGCGCCTATCGCAAGGCCCTCGCGCTGAAGCCCGACAGCGCGGAGACGCACTACAACTTCGCGCTGTTGCTGCAGGAGGGCGGCAGGCTCGAGGAAGCCGTAGCGTGCTACCGCAAGGCCCTCGAGCTACGCCCCGCGTTCGCCCCGGCGCACAACAACCTCGCCAACGCATTGAAGGTGCAGGGCCGCCTCGACGAAGCGATGGCCCACTACGGCCACGCGGTGCGGCTCGACCCGCAGCTCGCCGACGCCCTGTCCAACCTCGGCACGGCGTTGCGCGAAGCGGGGCGCGCCGGGGAAGCGATCGGGCTCCTGGAGCGCGCGGCGCAGTTGAAGCCGCAGTCCGAGGCGGTCCACAACAACCTCGGCATCGCCTATTTCGAGCGCAATCGATTCGCCGAAGCGGTGGCGTGCTATCGCAAGGCGCTCGCGCTGCGCGCCACGTTCTACGAGGCGCGCAACAACCTCGGCAACGCGCTCTCGGCCCTGGGCGCGGGCGACGAGGCGATCGCCTGCTATCGCGAAGTGATCGCGCAGGCCCCGGACTACCCGGACGCGCACAGCAACCTCGGGTTGATCCTGCAGGAGCGCGGGCAGGTGGAGGCGGCGATCGCCTGCTACGAAAGGGCCCTGGCGCTGCGCCCCGGCCACGCCGACGCGATCAACAACATGGGCTACCTGCTGCAGGAGCAGGGGCGGCGGCGCGATGCGATGGCGCTTTACGCGCGCGCGCTCGAGGCCGAGCCCGGAAACGCGCGCGCCGGATACAACCTCGGCCTCGCGCACGTGTGCGAGCTCGAGTTCGAGCCGGGCTGGAAGCTGCACGAGCTGCGTTACCACACCAAGCCGCCGATCGCGCTGCCGCGGGCGTTTTCCGTTCCGCCGTTCACCGCCGCCGACTGGGGGCGCGCGCGCCGGCTGGCCGTGTGGCGCGAACAGGGGGTGGGCGACCAGCTCCTCTATTCCACGCTCGCCCCCGAGCTGGCGGCGCGGGGCCAGGAATTCGTGCTCGAAGCCGACGCGCGCCTCGTTGCCGCGTTCAAGCGCGCCCACCCGCAATGGAACGTCGTGGCCGCGGCCGATTCGCAGGCGGCATTCGCCGCTTGCGACCGCCACATCGCATTGGGCTCGCTGCCGCTCCTGCTGCGCCCGTCGCTCGAGAGCTTCGCGGGGCAGCCGCGCGCGCTCCTCGCCGCCGACGCCACGCGCGCGGCCGCGTTTCGCGAGCGCCTCGCGGGCGCGGGCGCGCGAGTCGCCGGCATCTCGTGGCGCAGCTTCCAGCCGAAGACCCGCGGCTACCTGCAGGCGAAGAAATCCGCTCCCCTCGAAGCGTTCATGAAGCTATCGCTGCGCACGGACCTGCGCCTTCTCGACCTGCAATACGGCGACACCGCCGCCGAGCGGGAGGCATTCGCCGCGAGCGGAGGCAAGCTCGCGCGGCTCGCGGACCTCGACCTTTTCAACGACCTCGACGGGGTGCTCGCCGCGATCGAAGCGTGCGATCTGGTCGTGACGACGAGCAATGTCACGGCCCACCTCGCCGCAGTGCTCGGCAAGCGCACGCTGCTCGTCTATCTCGCGGCCAACCCGCCCTTCCACTACTGGGTGACCGACGCGAACGGGCGCTGCCTGTGGTATCCGTCGGTGCGCATCGTCACCAGCCGCGAGCTCGATTCGTGGGACAAAGCGTTCGCGCGCGTCGATGAGCTCATCAACTCCTGAGGCGAAGGAGGTCAAGGCGCGCGGCCTCGCGCTCTTCCAGGCGGGTCGGTTCGCCGAAGCGGAAAGCGCGTGGCGTTCGATCCTCGCGGCGAACCCGGGCGATCCCGACGCGCTCCATATCCTCGGCTGCATCCTCTCGCAAGGCGGCAGGGCCGCCGAAGGCCTCGCGCTCATCGACCGCTCGCTCGAACTCTCGCCGCGCAACGCCGCGTTCCTCAACAATCGCGCGCGCGTCCTGCTCGAATCCGGCCGCGCGGAAGAAGCGCTTCGCGATGCAAGGAAAGCGGTGCAGCTCGAGCCGGCGTTCTACGCCGGGCTGTGCCAGCTCGGGGGCATCCTTCGCGGCCTGGGCCGGCTGGACGAGGCGACGGCGGCGTTTCGCCGCGCCGCTGCGCTCGATGCGCGCGGCGCCGACGCGCACGTGGGCCTGGGCAACGTGCAAAGACAGCGCGGCGAGGCCGCCGCGGCGCTCGCGAGCTACGCCGCGGCGCTCGCGGCAAACCCGGCGAATGTTTCCGCGCTCTACAACCGCGGCTCGCTCCTTATCGAGATGGGGGAGTACCAAGCCGCCGAGGAGTCGCTGCGCGCGGCCCTCGTCCTGGCGCCGGC
>JBGOST010000356.1:0-3556 GCA_041476125.1 Usitatibacter sp.
GCGCCGACCAGACCACCAAGGTTCGCGGCATGTTCGTGCATCCGGAGCAGGTCGCCGAAGTGCTGCGCCGGCACGGGCTCGCGCGCGGCCGGCTGGTGGTGGGCAACGAGGCGGGCGAGGATCGCATGACGCTTCGCGTGGAGGGGGGCGCTCCGCGCGACGCCGCGCTCGCCCACGCGATCGAGGGGACGCTGCGCGAGCTCATGAAGGTGCGCGGCGAGGTGAAATTCGTCTCTCCGGGTAGCCTCCCCAACGACGGCAAAGTGATCGAGGACGCCCGGGCGTACTCCTGACCTCGCGTCAATTTGGGCTTCCGGGCGGTCTCGTTTATCATGTCGGTTCGACGAATCTTCCACGGAAACCGTTTTCATGAAGAAGCTCTTTCTCGCCGCCGTTGCCGCGTCGTTTTTCGCCGCCGGGTGCGCCACCCCCCAGACCGCGGCCGCGACCGACGAGCGCGCCGAGGGCGATGTGGTCACAGGCAGCCGCATCCCGCGCAAGGACAACCCCCAGGCCACCAAGGTCATCGTCCAGGACGACATGTCGAGAGCCGAAATGACCCGCGGCAGCGTCCAGGTGAACCCGAAGGCCAACTAAGGGCCGAAGGCCCCCGCGGGGGGCCAGAGGGCATACGAAATCAGGGTACTTGCCCCCCGCTTCCAGGCGGGGGTTTTTGTTTCCGGCGGTGGCACCCGGCGCTCCTGCGGCCCTGCCGAAAAAAACAGTAAAGTCAAACGACTACAGGCGATTGGGACATCTCCTGCGGAATGAATCGCAGGGGCTCCTGTCCATCGTTTGAAAACGCCCCTTTGGTGGGCTACACTTATCGGCTTTTGACGGCGGCCAAAATGGGGATTTTCCCCGGCCCCGCGAGGCCTTCGCAGCGAGGATCAATGGCGAGCAAATCGAAGTCTCTGACCGAGGCGGAACTCATCAAGATGCCGAAGTCGGAATACATGAACCCGGCGCAGCTCAAGTTCTTCAAGGAGCGGCTGATGGAGCTCCAGAAGGAGCTCCGGGACAACGCCGGGGCCACCACCGAGCACCTGCGCGAGTTGTCGTTCGCGCCCGATCCCGCCGACCGTGCCACCCTCGAGGAGGAGCACGCCCTGGAACTGCGCACGCGCGACCGCGAGCGCAAGCTGCTTAAGAAGATCGACGCGGCGCTCGCGCGCATCGAGGATGGCAGCTACGGTTTTTGCGAGGAGACCGGCGAGGCCATCGGGATCCAGCGGCTGCTGGCGCGGCCCACGGCGACCCTCACCATCGAAGCCCAGGAACGCCGCGAGCTCAAGCAGAAGCTCTACGGGGAGTAAGCCTCCCTAGCCGCGGCCCCACCGCGGGAATCACAAAACCGATCAGCCGCAGCAGGCCTTCTCCTTCGCACCTTGCGACGCGGAGCAGCACCCCGCCTTTTCCTTCGGCACTTGCGAGGGAGCGCAGCAGGCATCGACCCGGTCCGCGGAATCAGCCACGCCGTTGTAGAACGGCACCGTGCCGAGGCTGCGGAAAGTCTCCCACGCCACGCCCGCCGGATCGGTGACCCAATACTTGTCGGAATTGGCGTAGCAGCACGCCACGTTCTTTTCCTCGACGACGCCGGCATCGGCGGCCTGCAGGCGACCGTGCATCTGCGTGAGCTCGACGGCCTCGTCGACCTGGAATCCAAGGTGGTTCACGCCCGCGGCGCCGCCGCGCTGCGAGATGGCGAAGTTGACGCGGGGATCCTCGAGCATCCACTTGGCGTAGTCGGGCTTCAGGACCGTGGGCTCGGCGCCGAACATCGTCGAGTAGAAGCGGATGCCCTTGTCGAGATCGGGGACCGCAACGTGCACATGGAAACGTTTCATGCCTTGCTCCTTTGCGTGGTTTTCTTGGCGGGACCGCACCCCGGCGCGCAGCCGTCGCGGGCGCAGCAGTTATCCGTGAGGAACCCGAGCAGGGTGTTCATCTGCTCGTAGTTCGCGGAATAGAAGATGTAGCGCCCGTCCTGGCGCGCCAGGACGAGCCCGGCGTTGGCGAGCTCCTTCAGGTGAAAGGAGAGCGTGGCGGGCGCGGTCGGGACGGCGGCTCCGATCTCGCCTACCGATTGCCCCGTGGGCCCCGCTTGCACCAGCAGGCGGTAGATCGCGAGCCGCGTTTCCTGGGAAAGGGCCGCGAGCGAGGCAATGGCTCTCCTGGATTCCATAGTTCCATAATACTGGAAATATAGAAGCGATGTCAATCCCAAGGGTGGGAACGCCTTTTATTTCGCGGTGGATTTCGGGGACTTCGGCCGCGCGGACGGGGTCCTATAATGGCGTCATGACCCCTCTCGCTACTGGCTTTGCCGCCTCAGTCCAACCGGTTTCCGCGCAGACCCAGATCACGACCGACACCCAGGGCCTCGAAACCTCCGAGGTGAAGGTCCCGGTGAAGGACGGGCAGATGCCTGCGTACGTCGCCAGGCCCGCGAACAAGAAGAACCTGCCCGTCGTCCTCGTCGTGCAGGAGATCTTCGGCGTGCACGAGCACATCAAGGACGTGGCGAGGCGCTTCGCGAAGGCGGGCTACCTCGCCGTGGCCCCCGAGCTTTATGCGCGCCAGGGAGACGTCTCGAAGCTGACCAACATGGACGACATCCGCCCGATCGTGGCCAAGGTTCCCGACGCGCAGGTGATGTCGGACCTCGACGCCGGGGCCGCGTGGGCGGCGAAAAACGGCGGGGATGCGAAGAAGCTCGCCATCACCGGGTTCTGCTGGGGCGGGCGCATCGTCTGGCTCTACGCCGCGCACAATCCGAACCTGAAGGCGGGCGTGGCGTGGTACGGAGGCGTCGAAGGGGCGGCCTCCGAGCTGAAGCCCAAGAATCCCATCGACCTGGCGGGCGACATGAAGGCACCGGTGCTCGGTCTCTACGGCGGCGCCGATGCCGGGATTCCCACCGAGGGCGTGGAGCGGATGCGCGCCGCACTCACCAAGGCACGCAAGGAGTTCGAGATCCACACCTATCCCGACAAGCCGCATGGCTTTTACGCGGACTACCGTCCCTCGTATCGCAAGGACGCCGCCGAGGATGGATGGAAGCGAGCGCTCGAGTGGTTCCGCAAGCACGGGGTCGCGTAGCCTCGTGACGGGCGAGCCGGGGCAAGCGTGAAGGAGCAGGTGAGCGAGATCCGGGGCGACGTCTCGCTGCAGATTCGCAAGGTCCTGGAAGACCGCAGCCTCACCACGGTCTTCCAGCCGATCTTCGGATTCCGCGAAGGCCGCATGTTGGGATTCGAGGCCCTGGTGCGCGGGCCCGAAGGCTCGCTCATCCAGACGCCCATGGAGCTGTTCGCCGCCGCCGCCGCCGAGGGGGTCGCGCTCGAGCTCAACGTCCTGTGCATCAGCGAGATCCTGCGCGCGTTCGCCCAGCGCAAGCTCGAGGGCAGCCTCTTCCTCAACGTTTCCCCCCAGCTGATCCTGCAGCGCGGCTTCGACCGCGCGCGCGCCGAGCATTTCCTCACCGGGCTGGCGCTTTCGCCCGAGCGCGTGGTGATCGAGCTCACCGAGGACGATCCCACCGTCGATTTCC
>JBGOST010000357.1:0-3556 GCA_041476125.1 Usitatibacter sp.
ATCCCACCGTGGGCAACGCCTTCGACAAGCTCTATCCGCACGGCGTCACGCTGGTCTTCGGCGAGACCACCGAGCTCACCGGCGGCGAGCAACTGGTCGCGGCGCGCTGCCGCACCGACGACGTGCGCAAGAAGTTCCAGTTCATGTTCGACCGCTACCAGCGGGTGATCGAGGCCCACAAGACGAGCGACCTGTCGGATTCGCAACCCACCAAGGGCAACATCGAGGGCGGCCTCACGACCATCGAGGAAAAAGCGCTCGGCAACATACAGAAGATATGCCGCAAGTGCATCGTGGACGGCGTGATCGACAAGGCCGAGACGCCCACCGGCCCGGGACTGTGGTTCATGGATTCGTCCTCGGCGGCGGCGGAGATGCTCACGCTCCTCGGCGCGGCGGGATTCGTGGTGCATTTCTTCCCGACGGGGCAGGGCAACGTGGTCGGCAACCCGATCCTGCCGGTGATCAAGCTCTCGGCGAATCCGCGCACGGTGCGCACGATGAGCGAGCACATCGACGTGGACGTCTCCGGCCTGCTGCAGCGCCAGATGACCCCCGACCAGGCGGGCGACAAGCTGCTGGAGTGCATGTTCCGCACCGCCAACGGCCGCCTCACCTGCGCCGAGGCCCTCGGCCACCGCGAGTTCGTCCTCACGCGTCTCTACGAGAGCGCCTAGCTGGGGCACTCACATGGAAGTGATGAACGATTGGGCCACTGCGTCCGCGGAGGCGACCTCGCCCGCCGGAGCGTCCCTGCTGCGCGTCACCGTGTGGCGCGGCGGCGCGGATGGAAAATTCCAGGAATTCCGAGTTCCGCGGCGCGAGAGCCAGACGGTGCTCGACGTCGTCACCTACATCCAGCGTAACGTCGACCCCACGCTCGCGTACCGCTTCGCCTGCCGCGTGGGCATGTGCGGCTCGTGCGCGATGACGGTGAACGGCGTCCCGCGCTGGACCTGCCGCATGCACGTCGACAGGGTCGCCATCGCCGGCCGGCTCGAGATCGCCCCGCTCGCCAACATGCCCGTGGTGCGCGACCTCGTCGCCGACATGCGCGAGTTCTTCGACAAGTGGGCGCGCGCGAAGGGTCGCTTCAAGCCGAGCGCCACGCGCACGGACGACTTCGCGAAGGTGAGCCCGCAATCGCGCCCGCGCCGCGAGGCCGACGCCGGCATCGAGTGCATCGGCTGCGGCGTCTGCTACGCCGCCTGCGACATCGTGAAATGGAACCGCGATTACCTCGGGCCCGCGGCGTTGAACCGTGCCTGGACGCTCGTGAACGACATGCGCGACGCGGGGAGCCGGGAGCGCCTGGTGGCGGTGAGCGGGGACGCCGGTTGCCATGGCTGCCATACGCTCGGCAGCTGCACCGAGCTGTGCCCGAAGAGCCTGTCGCCGACGCGCTCCATCGCGGGATTGAAGCGCGCCACTTGCGCCATCGCGTTCGGGGGCGAGGAGGGGGGCGAATGAGCGTTCGCACCGAGGCGCGCCTCTGGCTCGCACAGCGCGTGACGGCGGCGATCCTCGCGGTGTGCGTCGTGGTCCACCTGATCACCATCATCTACGCGGTGCGCGGCGGGCTCTCGGCAGGCGATATCCTCGGCAGGACGCGCGGCAGCATCGCGTGGGGCTCGTTCTATGCCGTCTTCGTCTTCGCCGCGGCGATCCACGCCGCGATCGGATTGAGGACCGTCGCCGCCGAGTGGCTGCGATTTCGCGGCGCCGCCGCGGCATGGACGATGATCGCCATCGCGCTCGTTCTTGCGTTCATGGGTTTGCGGGCCGTGTTCGCGGTGGTGGCGACGTGACCGTGCGGGCTCGCAACCATCCGGCGTGGTGGGCGTTCATCGCGCATCGCATCTCGGGGGTGGCGCTGGCGCTCTTCCTGCCCGCGCACTTCATGGTGCTCGCGAGCGCGCTTCGCGGCGAGGCCGCTCTCGACGATTTCCTGCGCTGGAGCGAGCAGCCGCTCGTGGTCGCCGGCGAATATGTCCTGATCATTCTCCTCGGCGCGCATCTCGCGGGGGGCCTGCGCCTGCTGGCGCTCGAATTCCTGCCGTGGCGCGACTGGCAGAAGACGCTCGCCGCGCTGGCCGCGGCGTTCGCCCTCATTTGCGGCCTCGCGTTCGCGCTCGCCCGATGAGAGCTATCCTGAACGTCCCCAAGGAGAATGCAGCCATGACTCGACTCGTCGCGCGCCTCGCCGCCGCAATACTCGCCGCCCTCCTGCCCGCGGCCGCGCTCGCGCAAGCCTGGCCGTCGAAGGCGGTGAAGATCGTCGTGCCGTTCGCCGCGGGAGGCGCCACCGACGTGGTCGCGCGGCTGCTCGCGCAGAAGCTCTCCGAGACGTGGGGACAATCGGTCGTGGTCGAGAACCGCGCCGGCGCGGGCGGCAACATCGGCGCCGATGCCGTCGCCAAGTCGCCCCCCGATGGCTACACGCTGCTCATGGCCTCGGGCTCGATCGTCACCGCCAATCCGCACATGTACAAGGCGATGACCTTCGACCCCGCGCACGATCTGGCCGCCATTACCAACGTCGCGACCGGCCCCCAAGTGATCGCGGTGTCCACGAGCGTTCCCGCGAGGGACCTGCGCGAGTTCATCGCCTATGCGAAGGCGAATCCGAAGAAGGTGAACTTCGGCAGCGCGGGCATCGGCACGCAGACGCACCTCGCCGCCGAGAACTTCGCGTATTCGGCGGGCATCGACATGACGCACGTCCCGTACAAGGGCGAGTCGGCCGCGATCACCGATCTCATGGGCGGGCAGATCCAGCTCGTGACGCCGAATTTCGGCGCGGCGGTCGCGTTCATCCGCGATGGCAAGATCCGCGCGCTCGCCGTCACCAGCCGCGAGCGCAATTCGCAGCTTCCCGACGTGCCCGCGGCCTCCGAAGTGCTGCCCGGATTCGAGAACGCCGGATGGTTCGGCCTGCTCGCTGCCGCGGGAACGCCGCGCGAGGTCATCGACAAGATCCAGCGCGACTGCGCGAAGATCCTGCTGTCGGACGACTTCCGCGGCAAGCTCGCGCAGCAGGGCATGACGCCGGTCGCGAACACGCCGGCGGAATTCACTACCGCGATTCGCGAGGAGAGCGAGCGCTGGGGGCGCGTGATTCGCGAAAGGGGCCTCGCGGCCAACTGATGAAAATTACCCCGGACCAGGTCGAGGAAGTCGCCCGCGAGCTTTATATCCGCGCGCTGAAGATCCTGCCGCCGGATGTGAAGGAAGGGTTCGCGCGCCTGGCCGCCGGGGAGACCGACGCCACCGCGCGCAAGGTGCTGGGGACGATGATCACCAACATCCGCGTTGCGGAGGAGACCGAGAACCTCCTCTGCCAGGACACCGGCATCCCGATCTACAACGTCACCATCGGGCGCGGCGTGGAGATCGCGGGCACCGAGCTGCAACGCGCGATCCGCCGGGGCTGCGAGCGCGCCACGCGCGAGCATCCGCTGCGTTCCTCGGTGGTCCATCCGATCACGCGCAAGAACGAGCACACCGGGTGCGGTGCCGGAGTGCCCGACATCCACGTCGATTTCTGCGACGACGA
>JBGOST010000358.1:0-3554 GCA_041476125.1 Usitatibacter sp.
CGAAGCGCTCGTCGTGGACAAGTGGTTCCGCGTGCAGGCGACTTCGTGGCTGCCGGGAACGCTGCAGCGCGTGAAGGCGCTAACGCAGCACGCGGCATTCGATCTCAAGAATCCGAATCGCGCGCGGTCGCTGCTGCACGCGTTCGCGTCGGAAAATCCGTTGCACTTCCACGCCGCCGACGGCAGCGGTTACCAGTGGGTCGCCGAACAGGTCGTGGCGCTCGACCGGCTCAACCCGCAGGTGGCCTCGCGGCTCGCGCGCTCGTTCGATCGCTGGAAGAAGTACGACGACGGCCGCCAGGCGCACGCGCGCAAGGCGCTGGAGTCGATCCGCGCAATCGCGGACCTGTCGCCGAACGTGGGCGAAGTCGTAGGACGCGCGCTCGGCTAGCGCGGCAGCGCCCCGAAATGAAAAGGGCCGCCTCAGCGACCCTCGTTTTCTGCTTCGCGTCGTTGAGCGGCGCGTAGCGTCCGCTCCAACGACCGCCCCGCTGTCAATTCTTCTTAATGGTTTCCAACATCTTGAAGATGCCCTTGGGGGAACCCATGAACAGGCGCTTGAACGACTTGGGCAAGCAGCGGCGCTCGAGGGTGTTGCGACGGACTCGTTTGCGTTCAGCCATGAAACCTCCGGAATCGAAGGGTAATTATACCCCGGGCACCCCTCAATTGAGGATCTTGGCGTTGCCGTCGATGATCTCGGCCGGCACCCGCGAGCCGTCCTGCTTGACGATCTCGCCGCGCGCCCTCGCCAGCCCGCCTTCGAACGTCCCCTCGAAGCGCGTGCCATCCTGGAACCAGAACACCCCCTTGCCTTGCGGCTGGCCCAGGCGCATCTCGCCCTCGTACTTCGGGCCGGAGGCGTGGTAGTAGGTGCCCTGCCCGGTGAGCGCGCCGCCCTGGATATCTCCCTCGTACCGGTCGCCGCTCGCGAAGTGGTAGACGCCCTTGCCCTGCGGCTTGCCGTCGACGAATGGCGCCTCGAATCGATCGCCGCTCTTCAGGTAATAGCGCCCGCGCCCCTGGGGCCGGCCCATGTCCATCTCACCTTCGTAGCGGTCGCCGCTCGCGTATCGATACACGCCCACGCCGTGCGGCTTGCCGTTGGCGAAAGATCCGTCGAAGACATCGCCGTTCTTCGCGGCGTAGCTGCCGCGCCCGACGATCACGCCCATCTTCACTTCGCCCTCGTAAGTGTCGCCGTTGGAGAACTGGTAGCGGCCGCGCCCGTCGGGCCGGTCGCTGGCGAAGTGGCCCTGGTAACGGTCGCCGTTCTCCCACACGTAGGTGCCTTCGCCATGCTTCAGGCCCTCGCTGAACTCGCCTTCGTACTTGAAGGCCTTCGAGACGTACTCGCCCTTGCCGTGAATACTCGCCCCTCGCATGGCGCCGCGATAGATCGAGCCATCCGCGAACGTGAGCTCGCGCACGCCAGGGGCGATCTCGCGCCCGGGCAGCGTCTCCGCGGGCTTGGGCGGCGTGGCAGGCGCCGATACCTGGGGAGCGCTCGGTGCGGGCGCAGCCGTCTTTGCCGCGGGCGGCGGCGCTGACGGCGCAGCAGCGGCGACCACGGTCGGCTTCGGGGCTGGCTGCGCGACAGTCTCCGCGGGGGCCGCGGGCGTTTGCGGCGCGGTGGTGGGCTCGGGCTGCGGATTGCGGATCACCTGCGCGCGCTCGGCTGCCGCCACACGAGCCGGGCGAACCAGCGCCTCGAGCTTGTTCTTCGCGAGCGCGGCGAAGTTTCCGTTGGGGTATTTGTCGAGGTAAGCGCGGATGTCGTCGGGCCGGTTGGAGTCGCGCACGCTGATCCAGAACTCGCGCTCGATCCCCAGCGTCATGTCGGCGCTGGGGCCGGCCGCCGTGGCTGCCGCGGTATTGCGCGCGCCCACCGTGTTGAAAGCGAAATCGCCCTTGAGCGAAGAGGAGTCCCACGGCGTCTGGGTCCTCTTCGTATCGCGCTCCACGCCTTCGCGCACGCGCTTGAACATGATTTCCACCGGGAGGTCGGGGACCTTGATGTTCTGCAGGATGTGCTTCGTGTACATGCCGTTGCGCCCGAAGCCGTCGGCGGCGGTCGATCCCGGGGAGGTGGCGTAGGCGATGAGGGTGCCGGAGGGCGAGCTCATCTGTGCCAGGCCCGCGCTCGACAGCTTGAAGCTCGCGGCGAAGGGATTGTCGCGGCAGGCGTCGAGGATGATGAAGTTGAAGCGCGTGCGGGCGCGCTCCATGCGATCGAAGATCTGTCCGATCTCCACCGAGAAGAAAGTCACGTCTTCCTCGCTCCCCATCGCCGCGTCGATCGGGATCAGGTAGTTGCGATCCTTGAACTGCATCGCGTGCCCGGCGTAGAAGAAGAGCGCCGCGTTGGCCCCGTCGATCGCCTGGCCGAACTCGCGGATGGCGTCGATCATGTCCTTGCGCGATGCGTTCTCGCGCACGATCACCTTGAAGCCGAGCTCCTTCAGCGCCTCGCTCAGGTCACGCGCATCGTTCACCGCGTTGCGAAGCGGGGTGGTCGCGTACTGGTTGTTGCCGATGAGGAGCGCGACCCGGTCCTCGGCGGCGGTGGCGGCAAGGCACGCGAGCGCACAGACCACCGCGGCGAGCGCGCGGAGCGATCGGGCCGGATTCAGCGATGTGGCGGCTGCGTGCAAGATGGCGGGACTCCTCCAAGCGAAAAATTATCGCTCAAAGGGCCCAGCCGTGCGCAAAGGGGCTCTAGCGCGCTAGTGCGGCCAGCTCGGGGAGGTCGGGGCGCTCGGCGGCCAGCGACGCCCATGCCGCCTTGGCATCCTGGGTCGCACCGATGTCCTGAAGCAGGAAGGCGTGCATGACGCGGTCGGAAAAGCTCCTGGCGAACGCGCGGGACTTCTCGGCTTTCGCCATTGCCGCCGCGGGCAGGGTCTCGAAACGCGCTTCCCCGATCGCTCCCTTCGGAGTCGCGACGGTCCACTTGTAGACCGTCGCCGGGGAAAGCTTGACCGGCGGGCGGGCCGGCGGCAGCGAGTTACCCTTCCAGACTTCCTTGCCCTTGGCGTCGAGAAGGACGACGGTGAATCCTTCGGGCGGTGCCTCGGCGCGCCAGCGCAACTCGGGCTGCAGCGAGGCGATGCGCGTTTCCACCGGATACTGCAGCATGGCCTTGGCCTCGGTTGGGCTCCCAGCAAGGCCGCGCATGCGCAGGCTCGCGGTCGCAGTCCGCGAAACGCGAGCGACGATGCCGGGATCGGTCAGCGCGACGACGCGACGCCGTGTTGGGGCCGCTCCCTTCTCCACGCGGACCTCGGTGGGAGTCACGAGAAACTCGCCCGGCCCTCCGATGGTGAACTCATCCCCGGTGGAAGCGTAGGTGATCGCGAGGCGGGCGCCCGTGCCGAGAAGCAGCCGCGTGCCGGGGGCCAGCTCTGCGAGGAAGGCAACCTTGCCGTCCCCCTCGATCGTGGCATTGCCCTTCAGGTCGGCGACGAACGCGACCGGATCGGCGGCCTGCGCGGCGGCCGCGAAAGCGAACGCGAGGGCCGCGACCGACCGGCGCATCACTTGGCGAACGCCGC
>JBGOST010000359.1:0-3548 GCA_041476125.1 Usitatibacter sp.
GGCAAAGGGCAAAGGGCAACGTGCGAGGGGAGGGCAAGGCGGTGGTCTTTCGACCCTTTGCCCTTCGCTCTTAGCACTTTGCTCTCAAGGTCCCAGTCTCTCGATCACCCACGTCCCATCTGCCTGCAAACGATAACGCAGACGATCATGCAAGCGATTATCGCGGCCCTGCCAGAACTCGATCACCTTTGGTCTAATGCGATAGCCGCCCCAGTGCGGCGGGCGCGGCGGATGCTCTCCGTGCGTGCGGCCGAGCTCGTCCCAGCGGCGCTCGAGCCACGCGCGGCTCTCGATCGCCTCGCTCTGCGGCGAGGCCCACGCGCCGATGCGCGAGCCGAGAGGGCGGACCGCGTAGTACTCCTCGGATTCCTTCGCGCTCACCTTTTCCACGGTTCCCTCGATGCGCACCTGGCGCTCGAGCTCCTTCCACAGGAACGTGAGCGCGGCCAAGGGGTTGGCGGCGAGGTCCTTGCCCTTGCGGCTGGCGTAATTGGTGTAGAACACGAAGCCGCGCGGATCCACGCCCTTGAGCAGGACGATTCGCCCCGACGGGCGGCCTTTCGCGCTCACCGTGGCGAGCGACATCGCGGTGGGCTCGGGCAGCTGCGCGTGGATCGCCTCGACCATCCACACGCCGAACTGCTTCATCGGGTCGCGATCGACGTCGCGCTCCTCGAGCGCCTTCAGCGCGTAGTCCTTGCGCAGCCCCGCAAGGTCGGGCGAGCCCTCAGCCACTGGACTCCCCATAGTTCGAGACCTCGATCAGATTACCGTCGGGATCGCGGAAATAGACCGACATCATCGGGCCGAGCGCGCCCGTCTTCGGCACCGGGCCCTGCGCGATCGCCACGCCGCTCGCCTTGAGCCCGGCCGCGACCTCGGCGAGCGGCGTACGGGTGACGAAGCACAGGTCCATCGCGCCCGGCGTGGGCTTGAGCGCCTTGGGCTCGAACTCTCTCCCCGCCTGGTGCAGGTTGATCTTCTGGCTGCCGAAGGCGAGCCCGCGGCGCCCGCCGGCGAACGTGATCGCCTCCATCCCCAGCACGCGCGTGTAGAAATCGATGGTGCGCTCGAGGTCGAAGGCGGTGATGACGATGTGGTCGATGCTGTCGATGCGCATAATGGGGTCAGGTTACATTTTCCGGGAAATCGAGCCAAGCGGTAACATGTCGAGGAAAATGTAACCTGACCCCATTATGCATGCCGATCCCGCACTGATTCGTTCGATCAAGGGTCGTGTCGGCGCCGAGGAATGGGCGGCGCGCACCGACCTCGCGGCCGCCTACCGTGCGGTGGCGATGTTCGGCTGGGACGACCTCGTGTTCACGCACATCTCGGCGCGGGTTCCCGGCCCGGAGCACCATTTCCTCATCAACCCCTACGGCATGATGTTCGAGGAGATCACGGCGTCCAGCCTGGTGAAGATCGACTTGCAGGGCAACAAGGTGATGGAGTCGCCCTTCGAGATCAACCCGGCGGGCTTCACCATCCACAGCGCCGTTCACGAGGCGCGCGAGGACGCGCGCTGCGTGATTCACCTGCATACGGTCGAGGGCGTGGCGGTGTCGTGCCAGAAGGAGGGCCTGTTGCCGATCTCGCAGCAGTCGCTCTACCCGATGATCGGCCTCGCGTACCACGACTACGAGGGCGTGGCGTTGAACCCCGAGGAGAAGGCGCGCCTGGTGCGCGACCTGGGCGACAGGAACAGCATGATCCTGCGCAACCACGGCCTGCTCACTTGCGCCGAGAGCACCGCCGACGCGTTCCTCTTCATGTACATCCTGCAGAAGGCATGCGAGGTGCAGGTTCGCGCGCAGTCCGGCGGCGGCGAGCTCGTTCGCATCGCGCAGCCGATCGTCGACGGCATTCGCAAGGCGGCCAAGCAGATCCTGCGCGGATCGGGCGGCATGATCGCGTGGCCCGGCATCCTGCGCAAGCTCGACCGCGCCGATCCTTCCTGGAGGCAGTGACGCCCCGCGCGGCCCTTACTTCTGGCCGACGACTTCCCTCACCTTTCCGTGCTCGTCCCAGCGGATCTCGAAGCGCCCGGCGCGCGACTGCCAGTGGTGCCAGACGGGGGAATCGAGTGTCGGCGTGCGGTGGGTCGGCGGGTAGCTCACGGCGATGATCACCTGCTCGCGGGTCATGCCGGGAATCACCTTCCCGGCGTGGATGGCGGCGCGCACCGGCTCGGGATAGCGGTCGATCTTCGCCTTCGGAGGGGTCTTCACGACCAGCTTCGAGATGAACTGCTCCAGCGGCTCGTCCTTGCCGTAGTCCTGGCCGATGCGCAGCGTCTTTCCGTCGATCTCCACGGTGGCGCGCTTGCTCGAGTCGTAGGAGAGCACCTTGATGCGCGCGCCCGCCGGGATCATCGGCGCGTGCAACCAGTTGGCGTCGCTGATCCAGTCCTTGTCGTAGTGCAGGTTGCAGCAGGTGTAGCCCTGGATGAGCTCCTGCGCCCCTGCGAGGGGCGCGGCGCACAGGACGAGACCGGCGATGGCGAGCGGGGCGATCGGTTTCATGCTTTCTCCCTCGGTTGTTCAGTTTTTCTGCGCGACGTACTCGGAAAACATTCCCCGGATCACGTCGCGCCGGGGCGTGGGGAATCCGCAGCGGCGCAGCGCCTTGAGCACCACCTCGGGCCGCACGCAGGCGTCGATCGTGTCCCAGTAAAAGTGCATCAGGCTCCCGGCTTGCCTGCCGCGGCGCGCAAGCCACGCCACCGCGGGAACCACGCCCGTCATGAACACGCGCAGCGACGCCGAGACGAGCTTTCGGCGTGGGCGCGTGATCTCGAGAATGCACGCGGTGCCGCCGGGCTTGAGCACGCGCCGGATCTCGGAAAAAAGCGCGTCGAGGTCGGCCACGTGGCGCAACGCGAATCCCATGCACACGAAGTCGAACGAGCCCGTCGCGCAGGGCAGCTTCTCCCCCAGGCCGCGCACCAGCGGGATGCCGAGGCTGCGCGCCTGGGTGAGCATGCCCGGGCTCGGATCGAGGCCCACGATGCTTCCCCCGGGGCCCACGATCGATAGCGCTTCGCGCGCCACCAGCCCGGTGCCGGTCGCGATATCGAGCACGCGCATGCCGGGCTTCAATCCGGCGCGCTTCAACGCGTCGCGCCGATACCGCGAGCCGCTGCCGAGCGCGAGCAGGCGCTCGACGAAGTCATAGTCGCGCGCAGTGCCGTCGAAGAGGTTGTTGAGGAAGCGGCGCCGCCCGCTTTCGTCGGTCCAGTAGCGGCGCAGGACCCCGATGGGGGCTCGCGCGGCGCTCGGCGACTCGGAAGACTTTTCAAGCACGCGGATTCCGATGCGCAGCAGGGAGTGCTGAATTCTACATTACAATGTTTCGGCGGCTGCAAAGGGAGATTGGCGATTTGCAAGCGGGTGATGGATTGAGGAACGCGCGGCTTTCGCTCGCAGTCATCGCCATGGCTCTCGCATCGGAGAGCGCTGCCGCGGCGGACGAGCCGCTATGGGAGGCGGGCCTGGGCGTCGCAGCGTTGCATTTCCCCGACTATCGCGGCTCCTCCCGCTCGCGCA
>JBGOST010000360.1:0-3540 GCA_041476125.1 Usitatibacter sp.
CGAATCCAGGCGGGCCCACCCTTTTCTTCGCCGAACGCGTCGGCCCATTCCATACGTGCGCATCGCGCCCAGGCTGCAGCGATGCCTTCGCTGGATGGTGGTGACACCGGAAATGCATCGCGTCCATCACTCGATCAACTTCAACGAAACTTCGAGCAAACGAGCCGGAACAGGTGCAGAAGCCTCCTGCGCTTGATTGACCGCGCTCGCGGCGGCGCCTACGATTCCCCGGATGGGCGGCCCATCACAGGTACGATTCTGCACCAGCCGCGATGGCGTGCGCATCGCGTATTCCGTTACCGGCAGGGGGCCGCCGCTGATCAAGACGGCGAATTGGCTGAGCCACCTGGAATACGACTGGGATAGTCCGATCTGGCGGCCTTGGTGGGAAGAGTTGGGCAAGCACTTCACGCTGGTGCGCTATGACCAGCGCGGCTGCGGCCTCTCCGATCGCGAGGTCGACGACATCTCGCTCGACGGATGGGTATCCGACTTGGAGGCCGTGGCCGACGCATCGGGCTTCAAGCACTTCCCACTCTTCGGGCTGTCGCAAGGCGGGGCCATCGCCATCGCGTACGCCGCCCGTCACCCGGATAGGGTCGAGCGCCTGGTACTTTGTGGCGCCTATGCGCAGGGCCGATACAAGCGCGATCCCACTCCACAAAACATCGAAGCGGCGCACACGGTGCTGAAGCTGATCGACCTCGGCTGGGGCAAGGGGGCCCCGGCCTTCCGCCAGGTGTTCACGGCGATGATCGTGCCGGCCGCCACCGCGGAGCAGCAGCACGCATTCGACGAACTGCAATGGCACTCCACCTCCGCTGCAAACGCGGTGCGCATACTGAGCGCCTTCAACTCGATTGATGTCGTCGCGGCGGCGCTCGAGGTCGCATGCCCGACCCTGGTGGCACACTCGAACAAGGATGAGTGCGTTCCCTTCGAGGCGGGAAGACGCGTCGCGGCGCTCATCCCGCATGCGCGCTTCGTGCCGCTGGAAACCCGCAATCATGTGCTGCTCGCCACCGAGCCGGCATGGCGCGTCTTCATGGACGAGGTGCTGGCGTTCGTGCCGGCGGCGCCGCGCGAAGCGCAGGCCGCCTCGCTCAGCCGCATCGAGGATCTGACCGCGCGCGAGCGCGATCTGCTGGAGTTGATCGCGCGCGGCCTGGACAACGGCGAGATCGCACAACGCCTGTCGCTCAGCGAGAAGACCGTTCGCAACCATATCACCAGCATTTTTAGCAAGTTGCAGGTGCCCAACCGTTCGCGGGCGATCGTCCTCGCGCGCGAAATGGCCTTCGGAAAGCTGCCGCACTCCTCCTGACCCGGGACGCCAGTCCCACCTGCCGCTCCGAGATCCTGGCGAAAATTGGGGCCCTCGCCTCATGACACGCGGGCTGCCGACGAATCCAATGGAGCTACCTATCCCGCGGAGGACGCCATGAGCACGATCGCACCGGAAATGGACACGTTGAAGGCCCGCCTCAAGGCGACATGGATGTCGGGCGACTACGGAGTGTTTGCGAAGTATCTCGAGCCGGGGGCGCTGCAGTTCTACGAGCGCCTGCAGATCGAGCCCGGCACGTCGCTTCTCGACGTGGGATGCGGCGCGGGGCAGCTTGCGATCCCCGCGGCACGCGCAGGAGTGAAAGTCACCGCCATCGACCTCGCACCGAACCTCGTCGAGCAGGCGCGCACCCGCGCCCGTGCCGAAGGCGTGGTGGTGCTCTTCGACGAGGGCGACGCCGAGAAACTGCCATATAACACCGGCAGTTTCGACACGGTGCTGAGCCTCATCGGCGCGATTTTCGCTCCCCGGCCGGAGCTAGTCGCAGCCGAGCTGGTGCGCGTCTGCCGCCGCGGCGGGCGCATCGTCATGGCCAACTGGACACCCGCCGGTTTCATCGGCCTGATGTTCAAGGCGATCGGCAAGCACGTCCCGCCACCGCCGCTCATGCCATCGCCGCTCAAATGGGGCGACGAGGACACGGTACGTGCGCGACTAAAGGATGGCGTCAGGGATCTGCGCCTCGCGCGGCGCATGTATCCGATCGAGTATCCGTTCCCGCCCTCGGATGTGGTGGAGTTCTTCCGCACCTATTACGGTCCGACGAACCGCGCCTTCGGCGCCCTTGACAGGAGCGGGCAAGCCGCGCTGCGCCGTGACCTCGAGCAGCTCTGGTCCGACCACAACAAGGCCTCGGGCGATGTGACGCGCATCGAATCCGAATACCTCGAAGTCATCGGCGTGCGCTCGTAGCGCGCCGCCCAGGAGATCGACATGAAACTACTCAAGGCAACCATGTTGGCGGCGGCTTTCGCGGCAGGCTCGCTTTTTCCTCTCGGCGCCGCAGCGCAAGCGCACGGCCACGTCATGGTGCTGCCAGGCGATCTGAAGTGGATGGACGTGCCATCCTTGCCACCCGGCGCCGGAGCCGCGGCCATCGAAGGGCCGATGAACGAGGCGGTGCCGTTCACGGTGCGGCTAAAATTTCCCGCGAACTACGACTTGCCCGCGCACTGGCATCCGGCCATCGAGCACGTCACCGTCATCTCGGGGACCTTCAACATGGGCATGGGCGACGAGCTCGACCGAGCCAAGACCCGGCAGTTGCCCGTGGGAGCCGTCGCCATCATGCATCCGGGCACGCGCCATTTTGCGTGGACAGGCGAGGAAACCATAGTCCAGATCCATGGGATGGGACCGTGGGGCATCAACTACGTCAACCCGGCGGACGATCCACGCAAGAAAAAATAAGGGAGCAGGGTACCGTGAAGCTGGGTGCAACTACGACGGATGGCGTTTACGCCCTGGGATCAGGCGGAGACTCCCTCCGCCGAATATGATTCGGGATTGAGTCGGGCTCATAACTCATAATCCCTTGGTCCCTGGTTCGAATCCAGGCGGGCCCACCCTTTTCCTGAACTCTAACCAGAAACACGAAAGCTCGAAATCGCCCGCGCCTACCGTCGCCGCGGTCGTTCGCGAGCAGACCGGCCTTTCGTGGTCGCGCGCGCGCTCTCTCTGCAGCGAGGGGCGAGTCACGGTCGATGGCGAACGCTGCCTTGACCCGGCGAGGCGCATCTCGCCCGAGGCGATCGTTGCGGTCAACGAACGGGGGCCCAAGCTCGCGAAAGGGCCTCTTGCGAAAAGTGCGATCGTGTACTTCGACCGCGACCTCGTCGTCGTCGACAAGCCGGCCGGGATGCTGACCGTCGCCGACGAGCCGGGCAACAAGGACACTCTCGCCGAATACACCCGGACGTTGCTGCGGCGCATGGGGGGCAGCAGCAACGACGCCGCACCGGGCGTCGTGCATCGCCTCGACAAGGACACGAGCGGTGTGATGGTCTTTGCCCGATCCGCGGATGCGAAGCGCGTGCTGGCCGCGCAGTTTCGCGCGCACGACATCGATCGGGTCTACCACGCCATCGCACACGGCGCGGTCTCCGAGGCGCACGTGGAAACGCATCTGGTGATGGATCGCGGCGATGGACTGCGCGGCTCGCACGGGCATTTTCGGCGCGCCCGGGGCGATC
>JBGOST010000361.1:0-3530 GCA_041476125.1 Usitatibacter sp.
ACTGGGACATCTCGAAGTCGCGCGACATGGACCGGCTGATGGACGAAGCAACCCCGGAGGCGATCGCGCGGGCCGCGGCCGAAGCGGACTGCCGCAGCGTGGCCTTCACCTACAACGATCCGGTGATCTTCGCCGAGTACGCGATGGACGCCGCCGACGCGTGCCGCGAGGCCGGGATCCTCACCGTGGCCGTGACCGCGGGGTACATCTCGCCCGAGCCGCGGCGCGAGTTCTACGCGAAGATGGACGCCGCCAACGTCGACCTGAAGGCCTTCACCGACGAGTTCTACGTGAAGTTGACGGGCGCGCGCCTGGCGCCGGTGCTCGAAACGCTCGCCTATCTCGAGCACGAGACCGACGTGTGGTACGAGATCACCACGCTCCTCATTCCGGGCAAGAACGATTCGGACGCGGAGATTCGCGCCGAGAGCCGATGGATCTTCCGCGAGCTCGGCCCCGACGTGCCGTTGCATTTCACCGCGTTCCACCCCGACTACAAGATGACCGACCTGGCGCAGACGCCCGCGGCGACGTTGCAGCGCGCGCGGCGCATCGCGATCGACGAGGGCCTGCATTACGTCTACACCGGCAACGTCCACGACCTGGAAGGGGGGACCACGTTCTGCGCGGGGTGCGGGGCCGCCTTGATCGTGCGGGACTGGCACCGTATCGAGTCCTACCGCCTCACCGCCGAGGGGAGCTGCCCCGATTGCCGCGCAGCGATCCCGGGACGCTTCGAATCCTTCGACAAGCGCCGCCAGTTCGGGCGCCGGCGCATTCCCGTAGCCATCGGGCGGTAGCCCCGCCGCAAGTAGTTGTTGACAATGGTCACAAAGTTGTGATATCTATAACACAACCTATGCCCCTGTTCACCTCGCTCATGCTCAGCCTTCCGGCCCGCGACTCCACCATCCGCATGCGGATGTGGCGCGCATTGAAGGACACGGGCTGCGGGGTGCTGCGCGACGGGGTGTATGTGTTGCCCAAGGAGGCGCCGACGGTCACCGCCTTCGCGGAGATCGAGGCGCAGGTGCGCTCCGCGGGCGGCTTCGCGGTCGTGGTGGATCTCGATTTCAAGACGCCCGCCCAACTCGACCATGCGCGCAAGTTGTTCGATCGCGGCAAGGAGTACGGGATTCTCGTCGCGCGGCTCGACGCTGCCCGGGCATCCCTCGCCAAGCTCGGAAAGCGCAAGGCCGAAACCACCGCCCAACGCCTTCAGCGTTCGCTCGACCAGCTTGTGGCGATCGATTTCTTCCCGGGCGAGGCGAAACTGCAGGCTGAGCTTGCCGTGCAAGCGTTCCGGGGTGAGGCCGCGCGACTCTATTCCCAGGCGGAACCTCACGCGCTTCGAGGAAGGGTGAGGCGCGCGGATCCGGGCAAGTACCGGGGCCGCCTCTGGGCCACGCGCAAGTCGCCATGGGTGGATCGCCTCGCGAGCGCGTGGCTCATCAAGCGCTTCATCGACAGGGATGCCCGGTTCGCGTGGATCGATAGTCCGCGGAAGTGCCCGGGCAATGCGGTCGGTTTCGATTTCGACGGCGCCGAATTCACGCACGTGGGTAACCGCGTGACCTTCGAGGTTCTCCTCGCCAGCTTCGGTTTCGACACGCACCCGGCGCTCCGGCCGATTGCAGCGGCGGTCCATTTCCTCGATTCGGGCGGAATCCCGGTCGCCGACGCCAGGGGCATGGAAACGGTTCTTCGCGGAATCAGCGAGAAGTCCCGAAGCGACGACGAAAGGGCCTCCAAGGCATGCGGCGTATTCGATTATTTCTACGCGGCGTATTCGAGTAGTTGACGTTGGTTGATTGCCGGGCTAACGCAGACGCCCGACACACTCAAGGCATTTTGCCCAAGTGCTGCATCGTTCCTCTTCGTGAGGACATGGAGGCACTATGTGGAAATGCCGAGCGGCAGCTGAAGTCATCGTTGCAGCAATCGTCCTCGCGGGTTGCTCCGAACCCCGCGCACCCGTTGCCGAGCCATCGGATCCGATCGACGCCGGCGCCTACCAGGCGCTGCGCGTGAAAGTGGATCTGGCGCGCGGCACGCGTTGGCAGCTGGGTTGGGGTGCCGCGTATGTCTATGACGTAGCCAGCGAGAGCTTCATTCGCCGCGTCCCGCTGTCAGGGGCATTCTTTGCCGGAGCCCGCGAAACGTGCCTTCCCGACATGGTATTGCGCCGCTCGGGCGCGCTGATCGTCTCGAGCAACGCGCAGCCGGTCCTTTGGCGCATCAGCCCCGCGCGCTACGAAGTCGAGCGCTTCGAGATCGCATTGGACAGCGACAAGGACCGCGACTTCGGCTTCAGCGGCCTGGCGTGGGATGCGCAGGAAAGGGTCCTGTTTGCGGTGAGCGCCGTGACGGGCACCCTGTGGCGGGTCGACCTCGACGCCGCAACGGCCAGCAAGGTCGCATTGTCGTCGCCCATTCATGGAGCGTGCGGGCTCACGCTCGCCGCAAGCAGGACCGAGAGCGAGCCCGCGGTCCTGGTCGCGTGGATCCGCTCGGACAATACTTCCCGGCGCATTGTCCTGTCGCCCGATTCGACGCGTGCGGAGGTGACGAGCGCGATCATTTCTTCCACTCCGGATGCTGCTCGTGAAGCTCGCGGTGCTGCTCGATGAGCACCTGGTAGAACGACAGGCGCTCGGCGCTCACATCCCCCTTGCCGACCGCGGCGATGATCGCGCATCCCGGCTCCGAAAGGTGTGCGCAATCGTTGAACTTGCATCCGCCCAGGTAGGGACGGAACTCGCGCATCGCCTCGCCGATCTGGTCCTCGGTCAGATGGAACAGGCCGAAGGACTGGAAGCCGGGCGTGTCGATGATGGAAGTGTCCTTGTCGAGGCGGTAGAAGCGCGAGAAGGTCGTCGTGTGCGCTCCCGAGTCGCGCGCGGCGGTGAGCTCGCCCACCCGCGCCACGTCGCTCAGCACCAGCGCGTTCACCGTCTTGGACTTGCCCATGCCGCTCTGGCCGACGAGGAGCGTGAGCTTCTTCTCCAGGTGCGGCAGCAGCGGGGCGACGTCGAACTTCGCCGACATGCTGATCACCGTGTAGCCGATCCGCTCGTAGGGGTCGAGTTTCCTGCGCGCCTCGGCGTGCTCGGGCAGGTCGGACTTGTTGAGCGCGATCACCACCGGGATGCGCGCCGCGTCGCACGCGACGAGGCTCATGTTGAGGAAGGCCTCGCTGAACGGCGGCTTGGGCGCCAGCAGGATCACGACCTGGTCGACGTTGGCCGCGAGCGTCTTTTCGCTCCACTGGTCGGAGCGAAACAGCAGGTTGCGGCGCGTCCCCACGCGTTCGATCGAGCCTTGCGCGGAACCGGTGAGGCGCACCTCGACGAAATCGCCGCAGGTCGCGTCCTGCTTCCTGCCCTTGCGGGTGCACACGACCTGGCGGCGGTCGGCGAATTCGACCAGGAACTCGCGCCCGAAATCCGCGATGACACGCCCCTCGACGACGACCTGCTGTTCCCGTTCCCGCCTGGTCGTCATCCCCTCACACTTCGAAAAGCGCGTCG
>JBGOST010000362.1:0-3530 GCA_041476125.1 Usitatibacter sp.
GATCGCGACTTCGCGGTCGAGTTTCTTGCTGCCGCGGCGCTGGCCATGGCGCACGTATCGCGCCTCTCGGAGGAGCTCGTGCTGTGGATGAGCCCCGCTTTCGGCTTCGTCACGATCGCCGACCGGTTCTGCACCGGCTCCTCGATCATGCCGCAGAAGAAAAACCCCGATGTTCCGGAGCTGATGCGCGGCAAGGCCGGGCGCGTCTTCGGCTCCCTCGTGGCACTCCTCACCGTCATCAAGGGGCAGCCGCTCGCCTATAACAAGGACAACCAGGAAGACAAGGAGGCGCTCTTCGACGCCGCCGATACCTTGCGCGACGTGCTCGGCATCCTCGTGGAGCTCCTGAAGGGCATCGAGCCGCGGCCCGAGCGCATGCGCGCGGCATTGCGCGAGGGTCATCCGACCGCAACCGACCTCGCCGACTACCTGGTGCGCAAGGGCGTGGCGTTTCGCGACGCTCACGAGGCCGTCGCCCGCGCGGTTCGCGCGGCGGAAGGTTCCGGCAAGGACCTGGCGGAGATGTCGGTGGAGGAATTGCGCGCTTTCTCGCCGATGATCGGCGCCGACGCCAAGGCGGTGCTCACCCCCGAGGGATCCGTCGCATCACGCAAGCACATCGGCGGCACCGCGCCCGAGGCGGTCCTCGCCGCGATCGAAAGGGCGCGCAAGCGCCTTTAAGCGCGCGCAAGCGCCTTCAGGGCCCTAGGCCGCCTCTTCGGTCTTGGCGACGTAGATGCGGCAGATCTTGCGCGTCTCCGGCCCCGAGAGCCGATCGCCCATCTGGCCGCAGCGGTAGATGCGCTGCGAGAGCTTCTGGCACCAGGTGCAGGTCTGGCATTCGCCGAAGGTCTTGCCCTCGTTGTCTTCCTGGAGCGTGACCAGCGCCTCGCGCAGCGCCGAGACCGCGTTGCGGATGCGATTCGGGCTGATGTTGCGCGTGGCGTTCTGCCACGCGAGAGCCGGCTGCGATTCGTAGAGGAGGCGCTCTCCGGCCGCCGAGAGGCGCAGGCGCACGACGCGCCGGTCGATGTCGTCCTCGAATCGCTCGATCAGCCCACGGCGATCGAGCAGCAGCAGCGTCTGCGAGACGGTGCCCTTGGTAAGCCCGAGGTATTCGGCGAGCGCCTGCGGCGTGTTCGAGTAGCGATTCGCCTTGCTAAGATAGATCAGCGCCTGAAGGTGGACGGGCTGCAGGGATTCATCTCCCCCCGATCTTCGCAGCTCAGTGCGCATCAGATTCCCGAGCCGTTCGACCAACTCGAGAAGAACGAGCGGATTCTTGTCCAGGCGCTCCTCCGTCGCGGAAACGTCCGCATACGGCATTAGTATCGTGTCGATACGAACTTGTCAAGGATTTGCTGGCGGGACTTTTCGTGTCGAGTCGAAACTACCGGGCTCCGCGCGGCGTTTCGAGGCGCTTTTGCGGCGCTTTTTGCGCTTGCGCGTCACTTCCAGGCCACGCGAACTCCGGCTTGCGACTCGATCACGCGCGCGAGGCTCGCGAAGAGTTCCTCGCCGCTGCGCGTATCGCGCCACTCGCCCTCGCGGCAGGCGAAATGAAAGCCGCCGGAGCGCGCCGCGACCCAGATTTCGCGATTGGGCGTCTGGCGGTTGACGATGATGCGCGTCGCATCGGGACAGGTGACGGTGAGGATTCCCGCCTCGAGGTCGACGTCGAGCTCGTCCTCGCCCTCGACCGACGCTTCGATGCGCGCGAGCACCGCGTCGACGGCGCGATGGAATTCCGATTCCGTCATAATGCCGGGGATGATACGCGCCCTCCTCCTCGCCGCCATCCTCGCAGGGATGACAGCGTGCGGCCAGAAGGGCCCGCTCAAGCTTCCCGAGCCGCCTCCGGCCAAGCCCGCCGCGCTCGCGTCATGAATTTCCTGCGGCGCGAGAAGGGCGAGCTCATGCTCGATGGCGTTGCGCTGGCGGATGTCGCCAGGCGTTTCGGCACTCCGTGCTACGTCTACTCGCGCGCCGCGATCGAGGCCGCGTTCCGCGAGTTCGACCAGGGCCTAGCAGGCGTGCCCCACCTGGTCTGCTATGCGGTGAAGGCAAACTCCAACCTCGCGATACTCGACGCGCTGGCGCGCTTGGGCGCCGGATTCGACATCGTCTCGGGAGGGGAGCTGGCGCGCGTGCTCGCCGCAGGCGCCAGCGCCGATCGCGTCATCTTTTCGGGCGTCGGAAAGTCCGATGCCGAGATCCGCGCCGCGCTCGAAGCGGGCATCCGCTGCTTCAACGTCGAAAGCGAGCCGGAGCTCGAGCGCCTCGACGCGATCGCCGGCTCCATGGGGCGCCGCGCCCCGGTGTCGCTGCGGGTCAATCCCGATGTGGACGCGCGGACCCATCCCTATATATCCACGGGAATGGCAGGCAACAAGTTCGGCATACCGCACGCACGCGCGCTCGCGGTCTACCGGCAGGCCGCCGCGCTGCCCAACTTGAGCGTGCTCGGCATCGGCTGCCACATCGGCTCGCAGATCCTGGAGATCGCGCCGCTCGACGAGGCCCTCGAGCGCATCCTCGAGCTCGCCGCCGCGCTCGACGCCGAAGGCATCCGCCCGCGCCACCTCGACCTCGGGGGCGGCTTCGGCATTCGCTATCGCGACGAGGTGGCTCCCGACATCGGCGCCTATTGCAAGAGGCTCGCCGCGCGCCTCGCGGGCAGCGGCTTCGAAGTGATGCTCGAGCCCGGGCGCGCCATCGCCGGCGAGGCGGGAGTGCTCCTCACCCGGGTCGAGTATCTGAAGCTCGACAAGGCGAAGCGCTTCGCCGTGGTCGACGCTTCCATGAGCGAGCTGATCCGCCCGGCGCTCTACGCATCGTGGCACGACATCGTTCCCCTCGCCGAGGTTGCGGGGAGGACGAGCGAGCGCTACGACGTGGTCGGCCCGGTGTGCGAATCCTCCGATGTTCTCGGCACCGATCGCACGCTCGCGATTCTCCCGGGCGACCTCCTGGCGATCCTTGCCACCGGCGCCTACGGCATGACGATGGCGTCGAACTACAACTCGCGAGCGCGCCCTCCCGAGGTTCTCATCGACCGCGGCAAGGCGATCGAAGTGCGCGCGCGCGAGACCGTCGCATCGCTTTTTTCCCTGGAACGCCGCCTCCCCGAAGCCTGAGCGAGCGGGGTAGCGATCAAAACGCACTGAGCGGCCCCAATTGGTGTCGAGGCGATACCAAATCACATCGAGTCGAATCAAATAGTCAGGCTTGACTTTGCGGTTTGCGCCGCATTGCGCATAGAATCGCCTCACCAACTTGTTCGATGCGAATCCGAACGCTTGGTAGTGCGACAAACCACCCGCCGGGTGGAGCGCACGACAGACAATCGGTCAACATTGAAAGGACAACACCATGGCAGCGAAGAAAAAAGCCGCGAAGAAAAAATCCACCAAAAAAGCGAAAAAGAAGTCATCTAAGAAGCGCTCATCCAAAAAGCGCGTAGCCAAGAAGTCAAAGAAGAAGTCAGCGAAAAAGAAGGCTGCGAAGAGAAAGCCGGCCCGCAAGGCGGC
>JBGOST010000363.1:0-3527 GCA_041476125.1 Usitatibacter sp.
AGGCTGCGCCATGAGGCGCTGGTACTGCACCGGCACGAGCATCGTGTGCGTGACGCGGTGCCTTTCGGCGAGCTCCAGGTAGCGCCGCGCGTCGAACTTCGCCATCAGCACGACCGTCCCTCCCAGGGCCAGCGTCGGAAAGAAGCACACGAGGGTGGTGTTGGAATACAGCGGCGTGGAAATCAGCGTGACGGTTTCGCGTCCGTAGCCGTACGCGGGGCCGCGCTGCAAGTGCGCCCAACGCATCGAGTGGGGTTGCACGATGCCTTTCGGCGTCCCCGTGGTGCCTGACGAATAGATGATGTTGAACGGGTCCCCGGGCCGGACTTCGACCGCGCGCGGCCTGGCCTCCGCACCCGCGAGCCATTCAAATATTGGGGTCAGACTCCGATATTCGCCTTGGGCGATTTGCGGCCCTGAATATGGGAGTCTGACCCCCATATTGTCGAGGGCGATACAGTGCGCCGTGATTTTTTCCCGAACCGGCTCGATCGCCTTCGCGGCGGCCGCGTCGAGGAAGAGGTGGCGCGCGCCGGCGTCCGACACCATCGCGGCGAGGCTCTCCGCCGTTGACGAAGCAGCGAGCGGGGCCACGGCGATGCCCGCGCGCAAGCCGCCGAGGAACACCGCGGCGTAGTCGATCGAGTTGGCGCCGCAGACCGCGAGGGAATCGCCCGCCGCGAGCCCGTCGCGCTGCAGGGCCGCGGCGATGCGGTCCATCAACGCGTCGAGCGTCCCGTAGTCGAGGCTCCGACCCTCCTCGATCAGCGCCGCGTGCGCCGGGCGATCCCGCGCGTGAACGCGGATGAGCTCGGGAAGGGTGCCGAAAGCGCGCTCGAGGAGCCCTTCGGCGCCGGTCACGGATTCGGCATTCGAACGGTTTTCGCCGGGCATCGGGTCGAAGCCTAGATCGCGGTCACGCCTCCGTCGACCGCGACGATCTGGCCGGTGATGAAGGAGCAGGCCTCGGAGGCGAACAGGATCGTGAGCCCCTTCAGGTCCTCGGGCCCGCCCACGCGCTTGAGCGGCGCCTTCTCGGCGACCGAATCGCCCATCATTTCCATGATGCCCTTGGTCATCTTGGTGGGAAAAAATCCAGGCGCGATCGCGTTCACGTTGATGTTGTACTGCGCCCATTCCGCGGCGAGCGAGCGTGTGAAGTTCACCACGCCGCCCTTGCTCGTGTTGTAGGCGATCGTCGCCGGCCGCCCGTGCTCCCCGCCGCCGACGAGCCCGAGGATGGAGGCGATGTTGATCACCTTGCCCTGGCGCCGCGGCACCATGCAGCGCTTGCCGACTTCCTGGCTCGTCACGAACATCGCCGTGAGATTCAAGTTGATGACCTTCTGCCACGCCTCGAGCGGATGATCGATGGTGGCCGCGCCCCACGTCGTGCCGGCGTTGTTCACCAGGATGTCGATCGGGCCGAGCGCGGCGATGGCCCGCTCGACGGCCGGTGCGATCGCCGTCGCGCTCGACATGTCGCAGGGAATCGCCACCGCCTCGATGCCGAGGCCCTTCAGGTGCGCCACGGCTTCGTCGAGCTCCTGCGGCTTGCGCGCCGTCAGGGCGACCTTGGCGCCCATCTCGCCGAGGGCTTCGGCCATCTGGAGTCCCAGTCCGCGCGAGCCCCCCGTCACCAACGCGGCCTTGCCGCCGATATCGAAAAGCTTCCTGACGCTCATGGTCCTTTCGCCCTCCCGCGGGATGGGAATGCAGATTACACCAGAGGCGGATTAGACTTACGCCACCATGGACCTCAACTATTCCCCCGCCGAGCTGGCTTTCCGCGACGAAGCCAGGGGCTGGCTGCAAGCCAACCTGCCCGCCGAGCTGCGCGAGAAAGTCGTCAACTACGCCCGCCTCTCGAAGGAGGACCTGCTGCGCTGGCACCGCATCCTCGCCAAGCGGGGGTGGATCGCCCCGTCGTGGCCGCGCGAATGGGGCGGCACCGACTGGAATGTCGTGCAGCGCTATGTCTTCGAGGAGGAATGCGGGTACGCGGGAGCGCCGCCGCTCATCCCGTTCGGCCTGTCGATGTGCGCCCCGGTCCTGCTCAAGTTCGGCACCGACGCGCAGAAGAAGCGCTTCCTGCCGCGCATCTACCAGGGCGACGATTTCTGGTGCCAGGGCTATTCCGAGCCGGGATCGGGCTCCGACTTGGCCTCGCTCAAGACGCGCGCGATGCGCCAGGGCGGCCACTATGTCGTGAGCGGGCAGAAGACCTGGACCACGCTCGCGCACTACGCCGACTGGATCTTCTGCCTCGTGCGCACCGGCTCGGCCGACGACAAGAAGCAGGAGGGGATCTCGTTTCTCCTCGTCGACATGAAGACGCCCGGAATCACCGTGCGCCCGCTGATCCTGATGGACGGCGAGCACGAGGTGAACGAGGTGTTCTTCGACGACGTGAAGGTGCCGGTCGAGAATCTCGTCTTCGAGGAGAACAAGGGCTGGACGGTCGCCAAGTACCTGCTGGGCCACGAGCGCATGGGCACCGCCCGAATCGGCACCTCGAAGCGCGAGATGGAAACGCTCAAGGAGTTCGCGGCGCGGCAGGTGAAGGACGGCAAGCCCTTGAGCGAGGATCCGCGCTTCCGGGACAAGCTTTCGCGCCTGGAGATCGAGCTGATGGCGCTCGAGATCACCAACCTGCGCTTCCTCGACCAGCTGCGCGGCGGCAGGGCGCCCGGCGCGGACGTATCGATGCTGAAGATCACCGGCACCGAAATCCAGCAGGCCCTCACCGAGCTGATGATGCAGGCGGTGGGGCCGTTGGCGCAGCCGTTCGCCCCGACGGGCGAGGCGCAGGCATTCGACGAGTTCACCGCCGCGCTGGCGCCGCGCTACTGCAATTTCCGCAAGACCTCGATCTACGCCGGGTCCAACGAGATCCAGCGCAACATCATCGCGAAGCTCGCACTGGGATTGTAGGAAGACCTCATGAACTTCGACTACAGCGAAGAGCAGCAACTCCTGGCCGATTCCATCCGGCGCTTCATCGGCAAGGACTACGATTTCGCCGCGCGCAAGGCGATCATCGCTTCCGCCGAGGGCTACAGCCGCGATGCGTGGCAGACCTTCGCGGGCATCGGCCTGCTCGGCTTGCCGTTTTCCTCGGACTTCGGCGGCTTCGGCGCAGCGGCGCTCGACATGATGAGCGTGATGGAGGCGATCGGTGAAGGGCTCGTCGTCGAGCCGTACCTTTCCACCGTGGGGCTCGCCGGGCAGCTCGTCGCGCGCGCGGGAACCCCTGCGCAGAAAGAGAAGATCCTGCCGAAGGTCATCGAGGGCGCGCTCAAGATGGCCTTCGCGCACACCGAAGAGGGCGCGCGCTACAACCTCGACCATGTCGTGTTGAGCGCGAAGACGACCGCCTCCGTCTACGTGCTCGACGGCGAGAAGCGTGTCGTCCTCCACGCGCCCATGGCCGACCAGCTCGTCGTTTCGGCCCGGGTTTCTCCCTCTCCTGCTACTCCCTCTCCCTTGGGAGAGGGTCGGGGTGAGGGTAGTGGCCGGGGAGAGGG
>JBGOST010000364.1:0-3522 GCA_041476125.1 Usitatibacter sp.
CGAGGAGATGTACCGGCTCGTGACGCGCCTGGCGCCCGAGGACGTCGAGGCGATCGCGCGCCATCTCTACATCGAGATGTTGAAGCACGGCTACACGACGGTCGCGGAGTTCCACTACCTCCACAACGATCGCGACGGACGGCCGTATGCCGATCGCGCCGAGATGGCGAACCGCATCGTCGCCGCCGCCGCGGAGGCCGGCATCGGGCTCACCGTGCTGCCGGTGCTCTACGCGCACGGTGGCCTCGGCCACCGCGTGCTTTCCGCCGCGCAGAAGCGCTTCGCGAGCGATCCGGCCTTCATCGTCGCGTTGGTTCGCGAGCTCGCCGCCTTCCACCTCCCGAACCGCTTGTTGCGCTTCGGCGTCGCACCCCACTCGGTGCGCGCGGTGGACGCGTTGATGCTGACCGAGCTCGTCGCGGCGGCCGAGAGGCTCGATGCCACGATGCCCATCCACATGCACGTTTCCGAGCAGGTGGGAGAGGTCACCGAGTGCGTGGAGACCCACGGAACGACGCCGTTCACATGGGTGAGCGACCTGGTGAAAGTCGATTCGCGCTGGTGCTTCATCCACGCCACGCACTTGACGCAGCTCGAAATGCGCTCGCTCGCGAAGACTGGCGCGTGCGTGGGCCTCTGCCCCATGACCGAGGCGAACCTCGGCGACGGGATCTTCGAATTCCTGCCGTGGTTCGAGTCGCGCGCGCCCTGGTCGATCGGCGGCGACAGCCACGTCTCGGTGAGCCCATTCGAAGAGCTGCGCGCGCTCGAATACAGCCAGCGCCTGCGCCATCGCGTGCGCAACGTGACTGCCGACGAAGAGGCGCCCGATGTGCCGGCCAACCTGTGGCGCGGTGCTTCCTCGGGCGGAGCGCAAGCGGTCGGCCACCCCGTGGGGGAGATCGCCACCGGCCGGCGCGCGGACTTCGTGGCGCTCGACGGCGCCGATCCGGATTTCGAGGGCCTCGGGGCGAAGGCGATGCTGGGAGTCGCGCTATTCTCGGGGAACACCAACCGGGTGCGCGATGTCTACGTTGCAGGCGCGATCGTCGTCAAGCAAGGGCGCCACCGCGGGGAGAAGGAGGCCGCCACGGCCTTCCGCGCCGCGCTGAAGCGGTTGCGCGCCCCACCATAGGCGGCACCAATCGCGCGTATCGGAACAATCAATTGGACGCTCTGCGGCGCGGCGCATACTCTGCACATGCCGACCGGGATATGGTCGTTGCGCATTCATTTCAAATGGAGGCCCGCATGAAACCCCTCAAAGGCACGAAAACCCACGACAACCTCAAGGCCGCGTTCGCGGGAGAGTCCCAGGCGAACCGCCGCTACCTGTACTTCGCGAACAAGGCCGATGTCGAAGGCCAGAACGACGTCTCCGCGGTCTTCCGCTCGACCGCCGAAGGCGAGACCGGCCACGCGCATGGACATCTCGACTACCTCGCCCAGGTGGGCGATCCGGCGACCGATCTGCCGATCGGCTCCTCGCGCCAGAACCTGAGGGCCGCGATCGCCGGCGAGACGCACGAATACACCGACATGTATCCCGGCATGGCCAAGGCGGCGCGCGGCGAAGGCTTCGACGAGATCGCCGACTGGTTCGAGACGCTGGCGAAAGCCGAGCGCTCGCACGCCAACCGGTTCCAGAAGGCGCTCGACGCGCTGGCGGACTGAACGACCCTCTCCCCGGCCCTCTCCCAAGGGAGAGGGAGAAGAACATGACTGCGCGCGAAGGCAGCCTCGAGGCGCCCACCCGCCATCCGATCGACTGGAGAAACCCCGAGTACGGGGACGAACCGAAGATCGTGGCGGAGATGGGGCGCGTCTTCGACATCTGCCACGGGTGCCGGCGTTGCGTGAGCCTGTGCAACACGTTTCCCACGCTCTTCGACCTGATCGACGCCGGCCCCACCGGCGAGCTCGACGGCGTGCCGAAGGAGAAGTTCTGGGACGTGGTCGACCAGTGCTACCTCTGCGACCTGTGCTACATGGTGAAGTGCCCCTACGTTCCGCCGCATCCGTGGAACGTGGACTTCCCGCACCTCATGCTGCGCGCCAAGGCCCGCCAGTTCAACGCCGGCACGATGAAGCATCCGGTGCGCGACCGCATGCTCTCCTCCACCGACCGCAATGGCAAGCTCGCGACGATCCCGGTGGTCGTTCAGATCGTGAATGCCGCGTCGAAGTCCCCGCCGCTGCGCGCCATCGGCGAGAAAGTCGCGGGCGTGCACAAGGACGCGTGGGTGCCGGAATTCGCGCCGCGCAAGTTCAGGCCCAACGCGGCGCGCAGCAAGGCGCACGCGGTGAAGGATGGCAAGCTCTCGCCCGGGCGCGTGGCGATCTTTTCCACGTGCTACGTGAACTACAACGAGCCGGGCATCGGCCACGACCTCCTGGCGATCCTCGACCATAACGAGATTCCCTACGTGCTGGCCGAGAAGGAGGCGTGCTGCGGCATGCCCAAGCTCGAGCAGGGAGATCTCGAAGCGGTGGCGGCCCTCAAGGCGAAGAACATTCCGCAGCTGGTACGTTTGGCCCGCGAAGGCTACGCGATCCTCACGCCCGTTCCCTCGTGCACGCTCATGTTCAAGCAGGAGCTGCCGCTGATGTTTCCCGACGACGAGGATGTGAAGGCGGTTCGGGACGCGATGTTCGATCCGTTCGAATATCTCATGGCGCGCCGGCGCGACGGATTGCTCAAGACCGAGTTCCCGCGTCCCCTGGGCAAGGTCGCCTACCACGTCCCCTGCCATTCGCGCGTGCAGAAGATCGGGTTGAAGACCAAGGAGGCGCTTGAAGCGGTGCCCGGCACCGAGGTGCTGACGATCGAGCGCTGCTCGGGGCACGCGGGCACGTGGGGCGTGAAGAAGGAGTTCCACGAGGCCGCGCTCAAGATCGGGCGAGCCGTGTTCCGGCAGGTCGCCGAATTCGAGGCCGACTACTTCGCCTCCGATTGCCAGCTCGCCGCCCACCACATCGAGGAAGGCCTGGGGAGCGTGGAGCAGAAGAAAAAAGCCGCGTTGAAACACCCTATTACCCTGCTTCGAATGGCTTACGGCCTCCCCGACTAGCCTTGTTCATCTGTGTTCATCTGCGTGCCTTTATCTGCGTTCATCTGCGTTCCAAAGACTTTTAGCCCGCCATGTCGAAGCTGTCACGCGATTCCCTGTTGACGCTGGAGGCCTACGCGAAATCCCGCAAGGAATTCCGCGCCCGGGTGATCGCGCACAAGAAATCGCGCACCGTCCACCTGGGCGACCATGTGACGCTCATCTTCGAGGACGAGCTCACCATGCGCTACCAGGTGCAGGAGATGCTGCGCATCGAGAAGATCTTCGAGGAGCAGGGCATCCAGGACGAGATCGACGCCTACAACCCGATGATTCCCGACGGGCGCAACTTCAAGGCGACGATGCTGATCGAGTACGAGGACGAGGGCGAGCGCCGCGCGGCGCTGGCGAAGCTGAAGGGCATCGAGGACAAGACCTGGATCCGCGTCGAAGGCGGCGCGCGCGTCTACGC
>JBGOST010000365.1:0-3508 GCA_041476125.1 Usitatibacter sp.
CGTGATCCTCCAGTACATGAAATGATCCGGCACGAGATCAAGGGCCACACGGCCTTCATCACGATCGACAACCCGCCAGCGAACACGTGGACGCCCGAGAGCCTGCGCACGCTCGAGGCGCTGCTCGCCCGGCTCAACGCCGACCGCGACATCTACGCCGCGGTGCTCACCGGGACCGGCGGCAAGTTCTTCTCCGCCGGCGCGGACCTGAAGAATTTCCAGGGCGACGACAAGGTCCTGGCGCGGCACTTCATCGCGTGCTTCGGCGCGGCCTTCGAGGCGCTCATGAATTGCCGCTTCGTCACCATCGCGGCGATCAACGGCTATGCGATGGGCGGTGGCCTCGAATGCACGCTCGCGTGCGACATCCGCATCGCCGAAGAACACGCGCAGATGGGGCTCCCCGAGCCCGGCGTCGGGCTGCTCCCGGCGGGAAGCGGAACGCAGATGCTGCCCTGGCTCGTGGGCGAAGGCTGGGCCAAGCGCATCATCCTCACCAACGAGCGCGTCGACGCCGCGACCGCGCTGCGCATCGGGTTGGTCCAGGAGGTCGTCGCGAAGGGCAAATCCCTCGAGGCCGCGACGGCGCTGGCCGAAAGGGTCGCGTTGCTGTCGCCCCGCGCGGTGGAGTACTGCAAAGGCCTCATCCACAACGCGCGCAACGGAATCCCGCGCCGCGCCGGCCTCGCGCTGGAGCGCGAGCGCTTCATGGACCTCTTCGATCACACGGACCAGGCCGAGGGCGTCAAGGCCTTCCTGGAGAAGCGCAAGCCCGAATGGAAGAACGACTGAGGCGGGAGGCCGCGCCGCGAGCCGGCGAGGCGCCCGACGAAGAGCTCCTCGTGGAGGTTCGCGGCGCAGTCGCGACGGTGACGCTCAACCGTCCCGCGGCCCTGAACGCGCTATCGATCGGCATGCTCGAAGGCCTCGCAGCGCGGCTCGACGAATGGGAAAAGGACGATCGCGTGCGCCTGGTGGTGCTGAGAGGCGCGGGCGACAAGGCGTTCTGCGCGGGCGGCGACGTTCGCGCGCTGCACGACAGCTTCAAGGCGGGGCTGCGCGGGCACCACAGGTTCTTCGAGATCGAGTACGCGCTCGACTACCGCATCCACACCTATCCCAAGACCATCGTCGCGCTGATGGACGGAATCGTCATGGGTGGCGGCATGGGCATCTCCCAGGGCGCGAAGGTGCGCATCGTCGGCGATCGCACCCGGATGGCGATGCCGGAGACCGCGATCGGACTCTTCCCCGACGTGGGCGGCAGCTATTTCCTGTCGCGCGTTCCCGGCCGGCTCGGCGCCTATCTCGGCCTCGTCGGACCGACGCTGCGCGGCTCCGATGCGATCTACTGCGCGCTCGCCGACGTCTACGCCGGCGCGCTCGCGCCGCCGGCGAGCGAGATCGAGGCGCTACGTCCGGCGATCGACCTGCATTTCGGCGCCGATTCGGTGGAAGCGATCATCGCCTCGCTCACGAGCGAGAATCGCCCCCAGTACCGGGATTGGGCGGCGAAGACGCTCGAGGCGCTGTCGAAGAAGTCCCCGACGATGCTCGCGGTCACCCTGGAGCAGTTGCGGCGCGGCGCCACGCTCTCGCTCGCGGAGTGCTTTCGCATGGAGCTGAACCTCATCCACGGATGCTTCGAGCAGGGCGATTTCATCGAAGGCATCCGCGCCCTCATCGTCGAGAAAGACAACCGCCCGCGTTGGCGCCACGACCGGCTTTCCGAAGTCGGCGCAGCCGAGGTCGCCGCTTTCTTCACCCCGCGATGGCAAGGCGCGCAGCATCCCCTTGCTTGCCTTCGATAACGAGAAGGAACCATGAAGCTAGCCACCTATTCTCCCCTGCCCTCCGGCCACCCTCGCCCCGGCCTCGTCACGGGCGCCAACCGCGTGATCGATATTCCCGCCGCGCTCGGCACGGGCGAAAGCACCACGACGATGCTGGGAATCATTCGCGCGGGCAAGTCGATGCTCGAGAAGCTGCGCGCCCTCGAAGCGGGCTCGGCGAGCTCGGTCGCGCTCGCCGACGTGAAGCTGCACGCGCCGATTCCGCGCCCCGTGAAGAACGTCTTCTGCGTGGGCTGGAACTACCTCGAGCATTTCGAGGAGGGCGCGAAGAAGCTGCAGGAGAAGCGCGAGCTTCCCCAGCATCCGGTGTTCTTCAGCAAGGCGACGACCGCGGTGAACGGCCCTTTCGACAACGTGCCCTTCGATGCGTCGGTATCCACGTCGCTCGACTGGGAAGTCGAGCTCGGCCTCATCATCGGCCCCGGCGGCAAGAACAGCGCGGAGGCCGACGCGATGCGCCACGTGTGGGGCTATACGGTCGTGAACGACGTCTCGTGGCGCGACCTGCAACGCCGCCACGGCGGCCAGTGGCACAAGGGCAAGAGCCTCGACGGGACCTGCCCGATGGGCCCGTGGATCGTGACCGCGGGCGAGCTCGACCCCGACAACCTGCGCGTCACCTGCCGCGTGAACGGCGTCACCAAGCAGGACTCGAACACGCGCTTCCTCTACTTCAAGCTGCCGCGGCTCATCGCCGAGCTCTCGGCGGGGATGACGCTCGAGGCGGGCGACATCATCTCGACCGGCACGCCCGAGGGCGTGGGATTCGCCCGCACGCCGCCCGAATTCATGAAGCCGGGCGATCTTCTCGAGACCGAGATCGAGGGCATCGGCGTGCTGCGCAATCCCATCGGCTGATGCGAGCCGGACGCGCGAGCGATAGAATCACGGGATAGGAGAGTCCAAGGAAATGGTCAGCAAGGTTCAGCCGGGCCGGGCATCGCTCGAGCGCATGAAGATCTACCGCCTGCTGGCGGACCTGGCGCCCGTGCGCGACAGCTACGCCGGCAAGTTCGCCCTCGCCGCCTTCGTCGGGGTCCTGATCCCGCTGGCGCTCTTCATCATCTACCTGCTCTTCGCGCGCGCCGACCTCGAGACGATGTACCCGATCCTGGCCGCGCTGGTGCTGGCGTGCTTCACCGGCTTCCTCGGGACGCTGTGGCTGCTTCGCGAGCTGCTCGTCCCCATCGACCTCACCGCCGAAACGCTTCGCACCTACATCGACAGCCGCAAGATGCCTGACCTGCCGGTGCATTTCCCCGACCGCGCGGGCCGCCTCATGGAGGGCACGCAGTACACCCTCTCCCAGCTCCACGAGACCATCGATCGCCTCGAGAGGGTCTCGGACACCGACGATCTCACCGGGGTCTACAACCGCCGCGCCGGCGAGAAGCGCCTCGCCGAGGAGGTGGCGCGCGCCGAGCGAGACCTGCAGTCGTTCCAGCTCGCTTTCTTCGACATCAACCATTTCAAGTCCATCAACGACTCGAACGGCCACAGCGCCGGGGACGCGTGCATCTCCCACGTGGCCGCGCTGCTGCAGCTGAACACGCGCAGGGGCGACTGGGTGGCGCGCTGGGGCGGCGACGAGTTCGTCGTCGGCCTGCACCGCAACCGCGCCCTCAAGATGGTGATGGAGCGCATCATCAAGGCGA
>JBGOST010000366.1:0-3504 GCA_041476125.1 Usitatibacter sp.
CTCTGCGACGCCATCTTCGATTGCCTCCTGCAGTACGACCACCTGGCGCGCCCGATCAAGCTGCAGCCGCGCGCGGCCGAGGCGATGCCCGAGATCACCGACAACGGCCGCACCTACACCTTCCGCATCAAGCAGGGCATCTACTTCACTCCCGACGCCGCGTTCGCGGGCCGCAAGCGCGAGCTCGTCGCCGCCGACTACGTCTACAGCCTGAAGCGCTTCTTCGACCCCAAGGTGCGCGCGCAGTGGGCATTCCTGCTCGAGGGCAAGATCGCCGGAGCCGACAAGCTCGTCGAGGAGGCCAAGCGCACCGAGCGCTTCGACTACGACAAGCCCATCGAAGGGCTGCAGGCGCTCGACCGCTACACGCTGCGCATCCGCCTGGTGGAGCCCGACTACAACATGCTCTACATCCTCGCCATGCCCGCGACCGCCGCGCTCGCGCGCGAGGTCGTCGAGCGCTACGGCGAGGCGTTTGCCGAGCACCCGGTGGGAACGGGCCCTTTCAAGCTCGCGAGCTGGCGCCGCTCCGCGCGCATCGTCCTCGAGGCCAACCCGGACTATCGCGAGGAGTATCTCCAGACCGCCGGGGGCGAGGACGAGCGCGACCGGCGCATCGTCGAGCACATGCGCGGCAAGCGCCTGCCGCAGGTGGGCCGCATCACCATCGACGTGATCGAGGAGCACCAGCCGCGCTGGCTCGCGTTCCTCAACGCCGAGCACGACTACATCCGCCCGGTGCCGGTCGAATTCATCGACAACGCCGTGCCCGGAGGGCGCCTCGCGCCCAACCTCGCCAAGCGCGGCATCGAGGTGCGGCCCGACGAGGTGGCGTGGATCACCTACACCACGTTCAACATGCGCGATCCCGTGATCGGCGGCTACACGCCCGAGAAAATCGCGCTGCGCCGCGCGATCTCGCTCGCCTATCCGATCCACGAGGAGATCGCGATCATCTACAAGAACCAGGCGCTCAAGACAGATTCTCCGATCGCGCCCGGGATGGCCGGCTACACCCCGGAGTCGAGCCCGACGCTCGAATACAACCCGGCCAAGGCGAAGGCGCTCCTCGACATGTTCGGCTACGTCGACCGCGACGGCGACGGCTATCGCGAAATGCCCGACGGTTCTCCGCTCGTCATCGACCAGGCCTCCACCCCCGAGCAGCGCGCGCGGCAGCGCAACCAGCTCTGGCGCCGCGCGATGGACGACATCGGCATCCACATGACCTTCAACAAGGTGGAGAAGCTGCCCGACCTGCGCAAGCAGGCGCAGCTGGGCAAAGTGCAGTCGTTCACCTACGGCTGGATCGCCGACTATCCGGATGGCGAGAATTTCCTGCAGCTCTTCACGACGAAGTCGATCGGCGGGGCCAACTACTCGCTCTTCAGCCTTCCCGAGTTCGACGAGCTCTACGAGCGGGTGAAGGTCATGCCGGACACGCCGGAGCGCACCGAGATGTATCGCCGCATGGTGCACCTGCTGTGGGTCTATGCGCCGTGGCGCGTGAACTCGCTTCTGCGCAACACCATCCTCATCCACCCGTGGGTCATCGGCTTCAAGAAACACCCGTTCTCCCACGACCCGTGGAAATACCTCGACGTCGACCTCGAGCGCCTCGAGCGGCGCTGAGGCGAAGAAATGGGGTCAGGTTACTTTTCCGTTTGCATGGCATTGAAGACCAGAAAAGTAACCTGACCCCATTTCTTCGGAAAAGTAACCTGACCCCATTTCTTCGCCCCAAAAAAAACCGGCCGGAATTCTCCGGCCGGAAACAACCACCTGGATCGGGAGAACCCAGGGGTTTCCACCACTCGTCAGCCGCTCGATGCGGGCGGCATGCGGTGACGCCGCGGCATGGCGGCGTGCAGCTTGTCGAGCTCGTCGGGGGTGAGCACCGTCGCGAGCTGGCTGTCGGTGTCGGCGCGGATCGCTTCCATCGCCGCGCGCATGACCGAGCGCGAGGTCACGTCGGTGGGGCGCCCGATCTGCTCGCGCGCCGCCATCACCTTCGCGCGCGACGTCTTCATGATCGCGTGGACCCGCTCGGCGCGGGATGCATCGAGGTTGAGCAGCTCGGCGATGTCGAGCCGCGGCGGCTCCACGGGGGGCGTTTGCGCCACCGCGGCGGTCGAGGAAAAAAGGAGCGAGGCGACGAGCCTGCGAAAGGAAGCCATGCAGTTTCTCCTGTGTAGGCGAGATTGCAGCGTAGCTTCATCGGCGCGGCGCGGGTGTAATCGATTGCAACGAATGTCGTCAGCGCGGCAGGCGGATGGCCGCGCAGAAGCCGCCGCCGGGGAGGTTCTCGAGCAGGAGCTCGCCGCCCTGCCCCTCGACGATGTCCTTGGCGATCGCGAGCCCCAGGCCCGAGCCGCCGGTATCGCGGTTGCGCGACGATTCGACGCGGTAGAAGGGATGCACGACGTTCGCGAGGTGCTCCTCGGGAATCCCCGGGCCGCGGTCGCATACGCGCATGGCGGCGAAGTCGCGCGAGTCATGCAACTCGATCCTCACCTGCTCGCCGTACTTCAAGCCGTTGTCGATGAGGTTGGCGAGCGCGCGCCGCAACGCCGCGGGTCGGGCGGTAATGGCCGCACAGCTTCCGGAGACCGGAATCCGCGCTCCCAGGGGCGTGTAGTCGTCGAGCAGCCGTCCCACCAGCCCGCCCAGGTCGACGCGCACCATCGGCTCGTCGGAAGCGAGCTCGCGCGCGACCTCGAGCACCGATCTGGCGATCGACTCGATCTCGCCCACGTCGTCCTCGATCTTCGCGCGCGCCTCCGGACCGAGCGACTCCAATCTCAGGCGCATGCGCGTGAGCGGCGTGCGGATGTCGTGGGACATCGCGGCGAAGGCGAGCGCGCGGCTGTTCACGTGGCGGCGCAGCCGATCCTGCATGCGGTTGAAAGCTCGGGTCGCCGCGCGGATCTCGGCCGCGCCCTTCTCCGGCAACGGCGGCTCGTCGATGTTGCGGCTCAGGCGCTCGGCGGCGTCGGCGAGCATGCGCACCGGCTGCACCGCGAGGCGCACCGCCCAGATGGAGAAAATCGCGGTCACCGCGAAGAGCAGCAACAGGCTCACCCACGCTTCGGCCGGCACCTGCAGCGACGGCTGGAAGACCAATGCTTCCGCAATCGCCTTGCGCCCGCCGGGCAAATCGAGCCCGACGGTGACGAACGATGCGTTGGCCACGAATCCCCCGGCACCCCCGAATCCGCCGATCGGCGGCGGGGGGCGCGAGCTACCGGAGGCGTTCGAGTGCGCAGCTTCTCCGGGCCCGTCGGAACGCGGGCTCATCCGCGGGGACGCGGCGGGGCGCTGCGCCTCGCGAGTGGCGATCCACACCACGGGATCGGCGCCGAGGCTCTCCGCGAGCAGGCGCCGCACTTCGCCCGTGAGCCCGCTCGGGGCCGCGTGCGTTCCGGCGGGCGGGTCGCCGACCGCGCTCACCTCGCGCCAGCGCAGGCGCGCGCGGGGCCCTCCCTCCCGCGCCGCCGGATTGCC
>JBGOST010000367.1:0-3495 GCA_041476125.1 Usitatibacter sp.
ATCTGGGCGTCGGCGTGCGCGGGAATCATCGCGCAACTGAGCGCAATGGCGAGCGTCCGGATGCTTCTCGGCCTCAAGGCAGCGGCGGGAGCGGGTGCTAGAATGAATGGCGAAGGATACACGCAAATCCCCCTCTCGCTTCACCCCATGGATGACCGTTTTCGCGCGCTCGACGCGTGGTTGCGCTCGGTGCTCCCCGGCGCGGAGTTTCGCATCGAGCCTGCGTCCACCGACGCGAGCTTCCGCCGCTATTTCCGCGTTTTCCTCGAGGCTCGCACGGTCATCGCGATGGATGCGCCGCCGCAGCGGGAGAATTCGCGTGCGTTCGTGCACGTGGCGGGCCTGCTGCGCGAAGCCGGATTGAACGCGCCGGAGATTTTCGCGCAGGATCTCGGGCAGGGCTTCCTCCTCGTCACCGACCTCGGCACCACGCCGTACCTCGCCGCGCTCGACGCGGGCAACGCCCCGCGGCTCTTCGGCGAGGCCACGAGCGCGCTCGCGCGCTGGCAGGCCGCGAGCCGCGAAGGGGTGCTCCCCGCCTACGACGAAACGTTGCTGCGCCGCGAGGTCGAGCTCTTCCCCGAGTGGTACCTCGGCCGGCACCTGGGCATCGAGCTTTCCGCCTCGCAGCGCGAGACGCTGGAGAGCACATTTCGCGCGATCCTCGAGCAGAATCTCGCGCAGCCTCGCGTCTTCGTGCACCGCGATTTCATGCCGCGCAACCTCATGGTCTCGGATCCCAACCCCGGTGTCCTCGATTTCCAGGATGCGGTCTACGGCCCGGTGAGCTACGACGTCGCGTGCCTGTTTCGCGACGCCTTCGTAAGCTGGGACGAAGAGCTCGTCCTCGACGGCACGATCCGCTACTGGGAAAAGGCGCGGCGCGCCTGCCTTCCGGTGCCTTCCGATTTCGCGCAGTTCTGGCGCGACGTCGAATGGATGGGGCTGCAGCGCCACCTGAAGGTGGCGGGCATCTTCGCGCGGCTGCACTATCGCGACGGCAAGAAGGGCTATCTCGACGACACGCCGCGGTTCCTGGGCTACATCCGCCACGCGGTGGCGCGCTACAACGAGCTTGCGCCCCTGGGCCGCCTGCTGGACGAGATCGAGGGAAAGCGCGCCCAGGCGCGCTACTCGTTCTGATGCGCCAGGCGCTCGTTCTCGCGGCCGGTCGCGGCGAGCGCCTGCGGCCCCTCACCGACGCGCTTCCCAAGCCGCTGCTCACCGCCGGAGGGCGCGCGCTGATCGAGTGGCAGGTCGAGCGCCTCGTGCGCTCGGGATTCACCGAGCTCGTCGTGAACCACTCGCACCTCGGAGAGCGGATCGAGCAGGCGCTGGGCGATGGCGCGCGTTTCGGGGCGCGCATCCGCTATTCGCCGGAGGTGCCGGCGCTCGAAACCGCCGGCGGCATCGCGCGCGCGCTGCCGCTGCTCGACGATTCGCCTTTCCTCGTGGTGAGCAGCGACATCCATACCGACTTCGATTATGCGTCGCTCGCGGCGCAGGCCGAGGACATCGCGCGCCGCCCGCAGCATCACGTGGCGCATTTCGTCCTCGTCGACAATCCGCCCTGGCACGCGCAGGGCGACGACATGGGGATCGCGCAAGGCCGGGTCACGCGGTCGAGCCCCCGCCTCACCTATGGCAACATTGCCGTTTTCCATCCGGGCCTGTTTCGCGATATCGCGCCGGGAACGCACCTCAGGCTCTTCCCCTGGGCTTACCGCTTCGTCGACGAAGGGCACGTCACGGGAGAGCGCTACGGGGGCCCGTGGGACAACGTCGGCACGCCCGAGCAGCTTGCCGCGCTCGACCGGAGGCTCGCTCCATGACCCTCTACATTCCCTCGCACTTCCGCGTCGACGATCGCGGCGAGCTCGTCGCGTTCATGCGCGACAACGCGTTTGCAACGCTGGTATCGAGCGGTCCCGGCGGGCTTCACGTGAGCCACATTCCCTTCATCGTCGAGCGCGACGGCGACGGCGCGGTGCGGCTCCTGGGGCACGTCGCCCGCGCCAACCCGCAGTGGAAGGAGCTCGAGGCGGCACAGTCCACGGTGGCGATATTCCAGGGGCCGCATGCCTATGTTTCGCCGACCTGGTACGAGCACCACCCCGCGGTGCCGACGTGGAACTACGCGGTGGTGCACGCGCACGTGCGCGCCAAGCTCATGGACGAGGCGGCGCTGCGCGAGCTCCTGCAACGGCTATCTTCGCAATACGAATCGGGGCGGGCGAATCCATGGCGCATGGAGGACCTCGAGCCCGACTACGTCGCCAAGCTGCTCAACGTCATCGTCGGATTCACGCTCGAGGTCGAGCGGCTCGAAGGCAAGTTCAAGCTCTCCCAGAACCGCCCCGGCGCCGACGCCGAACGCGTGAGTGCGGCGCTCGAGAGCCAAGGCGAGGGTACCCTCGCCGCGCTCATGCGCGCACACCCACCCGCGCGCAAAGGCTAAAATTCGCCCATGAAGCTCGAAAACCCCCTGCAGACAAAGCCTTTCAAGAAGCGCCGCGCGCGGCTCGCGAAGAGCCTCGCAAACGGCGTGGTCGTCCTGTCGACCGCGCCCGAGCGCTCCCGCAATGCCGACAGCCACTACGACTACCGGTGGGACAGCGGCTTCTACTACCTCACCGGCTTCCGCGAGCCCGAGGCGGTGCTGGTGATGGTGCTGGGCGCGAAGCCGCGCTCGATCCTCTTCTGCCGCGAGAAGAACCTCGAGCGCGAGATCTGGGACGGCTTCCGCTTCGGGCCCGAGCTCGCGCGCGAGAGCTTCGGCTTCGATGAGGCGTATCCCTACGCGGAGCTCGACGCGCGAATGCCCGACCTCTTCGCCGACCGCGAGGCCGTCCACACGCCGGTCGGATTCGACGCCGGCTGGGACCAGCGCGTCGCGGGCTGGCTCAACGCGGTGCGCGCGAAGGTGCGCAGCGGCATCTCCGCGCCGCACCAGATTCACGACGTGCGCGCGACGGTCAACGACATGCGCCTCTTCAAGGACGAGGACGAGCTCGCGGTGATGCGCCGCGCGGCCGAGATATCGAGCGCCGCCCACGCGCGCGCGATGCGCGCCGCGTCTCCCGGCAAGCGCGAGTACGAGATCGAAGCCGAGCTCATCCACGAGTTCTGCCGCAATGGCGCGCGCGCTCCCGCCTACGGCTCCATCGTGGCCGCCGGTGCCAACGCGTGCGTGCTGCACTACCGTGAAAACTCCGCGGAGCTTCGCAAGGGCGACCTGATGCTGATCGACGCCGGCTGCGAGCTCGCGAGCTACGCTTCCGACATCACGCGCACCTTCCCGATCGGCGGGCGCTTCTCGCCGGTGCAGCGCGACGTCTACGAGCTGGTCCTTGCCGCGCAGGAAGCCGCGATCCGCGAGGTCAAGCCGGGTGCCGACTTCATCAACTACCACGACGCCGCAACGCGCGTCCTGGTCCAGGGGCTGATCGACTTCAAGCTCTGCAAGGGCAGCGTCGACAAGGTCCTCGAGGACGG
>JBGOST010000368.1:0-3477 GCA_041476125.1 Usitatibacter sp.
CGTACTCGAGCGCGTGGCAGGCGAGGCAGCGCGAGTAGATTTCCTCACCCTTGCGCGAGTCCGCGGCGAAAATCGTCCCTGGCACCATTGTTGCGCTCGCCATCGCGGCGATCGCGATGGCGCGCGCAATTCCCATCGTCAGGCGACGAACGCGGAGGGAACGGGCGCCTCTCCGACGGCGTTGCGCAACACGGCCCAATGCATCGCCTCGTCGCCGAGGATGCTCGCGGCGGCTTTCGCCAGCTCGCGGTTGCCGAAGAGCGGCACGGCGCCGAGATAGGCGCTCACCGCACCCTTCTCGAGCGAGGCGGCGAATCGCAGCACGTCTTCCTGCGTCTTCAGCTTCTCGACCGGGAAGGTGTACTTCACCTTGGCGATGGTGGGTTTTCCGCCGAGCTTGGTGATGGTCTTGGAGAGCACGTCGGCGTGTTCCTTGTGGTGTCCCTGGAACGTCACGGCCAGGTCGAGCACGGGTTTCTGCAGCAGGCCGCTTTCGGCACCCACCTGGTACGCGGCAATCGCCTCGAGCTCCGCGGCGAGCGCGGTATTCAGGATCCGCACGTCGCCCTCCGTGGCGGCGCCGCCGGTTTTGGCGAGCGCATCCTGCCCCGCGAGCAGCGCAACCGCCGCTCCCGACAGCACGAGGCCTGAATTCCCGAGGAAAGCGCGGCGCGATTGGCGCAAAGAGGGGTCGTTCGCAAAAGCGAAGAAGGACATTTGGATTCTCCTGTGAGGGGACTAGGGGGCGTTCATTTGCGCGCGATTGCCAGCCGGGCGAGCACGCGCTCGGTGATGCGGTTGCAGCGTTCACCCGCGAACGCGAAGGCCTGGTCGATTGCGCGATCGACTTCGGATGAGAGCGCTTCGCGCAGCAGGCCCTTGGCGCGGAAGAAGCGCGTGCGCACCGTGGCCTCGGGAATCGCGAGGCTTTCGGCCACTTCCTCGACGCTCATCTCCTCGACCGCGCGCAGCACGAACACCGTGCGGAACGCGTCCGGAAGCGAGTCGATCCTGCTTTCGATCAGGCGCCGGGTCTCGGCGCGAACGGCCTGGCGCTCGGGCTGGTTCTCCGGGTTGTCGCTCATGGTCGTCTCCGCTGCCGGTGCGCCGCTGTCGGGGTGGGAATCGAGAACGATCACCTCGGCGCTGCGGCGCATCTTGCGCGAACGGGCGATGGCCTCGTTCACCGCGATGCGGATGAGCCACGTCGAAAGCTTGGCGTCGCCGCGAAAGGACCCCATCGCGCGATAGGCCTGCAGGTACGCCTCCTGCACCGCGTCCTCGGCCTCCGCATCGTCGCGCAGGATGCTGCGCGCGGCGCGGAAGAGCGCCTGGTTGTGGCGCGTCATCACCAGGCGGAAGGCCTCGACGTCGCCCTGCGCGATGCGCCCGGCGAGCTCGCTGTCGGTGAGCTTGGCGGCGGGCTTGGGAATGGGGGCGGGAGCGGGGTTCATGGGCAAATGCTGTTCTCACCCCATTAGATGAATGGGGAGCCCGCCGCGTTCCCGCCGGGTTACTTGGCTTCCGCCAGCTGCTTCAGGGTGAACGTGTAGCTCACTTTGTCGAGCGGCTTGTGGCAGGCGAAGCATTCGGCCTGGTTTACGCCGGGCCGGTGCTGCTTCGCGGTGGTGAAGACCGCGTAGTTCCAATCCTCGTTGCGCAGCATTTCGGGGATGTCCTTGCCCCAACCGGCCTCGCGCTCCATCGCCGTATAGGCGACCAACTGGTCCGGCACGAAGAAGCCGTCGTCGCCCATGAGCGGCTTCTTGTCGGCGTCGTGCTTGGTCGAGTACACCTCGGCGAACAGCACCGAGCCGTTGGGCAGCGGCTTGCCCGCTTTGGCCGCCTGAACCGCCGCCTTGTTGGCGTAGTAGTAGCGCACCTGCTTGGTCGCGGGGAAATTGATCGTGTGGTACTTGGTGAACGTGCCCTTGTAGCCTTCGGGGAACGGCACGCTCGATTTCGCGATGTTCGGCAGGAAGTCGGATTTGGCCGCGGTCCCGGCGCCGGGAAGCGAGGCGAAATACGCCGCCACGTTCGCGATCTCGTCGGGGGAGAGCTGTGCGGCCATCGCGTTCATGATGGGGTTTTTGCGGGTGCCGTCCTTCAGCGCCTTCAGCTGCGCCTCGATGTAGCCCGCCCTCTGGGCCGCGAGGTTGGGGATGGCCTCGCTCACGCTCACCCCGGTGGCGCCGTGGCAGGCCGCGCACACGACGGCCACCTTGGCCTTGCCGGCCTCGACGTCGGCGGCTTGCGAGAATGGCGCGGCGAACAGGACGGCGGACAATCCGAGCAGTTTTCTCATGGCTCCCCCAGGGCAAGCATCAGCCCGTAAACGTGCGAGGGGCCTAGATTATTCCCAAACGGGTCGTCTCGAAAACGACGCGCCGGCGCTCCTTGTCGATCCGGACCGGCCTCAGGAACGACCACGCGTCGCAGTGCGGGGTCACGGTATAGAGGCCTTTGCGCAGCCGGGAGAGGAAAAGCGGCCCGTCGGCGCGGGCGTCGTGGATGAAGCGGCCGTCGGCGTCGCGAATGACCACCGGCACTTCGGTGAGGTGGCTCTCGCGCCGGCCATCCCGCGCGACGAATACGATCTCGAGGGGGAATTGTTGGGCCGTGCGCGAGGCCATTTCGATGTCTCCGGACGCTCTAGCTCAGCTCGATCGGGACGAAGAGCTGGCGATCCTCGCGCTGGACGAGGAGCGCCACGTGCTTGCCGCTCTTCGCCGCCTGCTCGCGCAATTGCTCCGCGGTCTGCACCGGCGTGCCGTTCAACGACAGCACCAGGTCGCCGGGCTGGATGCCCGCGCGCTGCGCCGCGCCGCCGACCTGCTCGACGAGCAGCCCGCCGCGCCCGCCGTTCTGGCTGCGCTCCTCGGCGGTGAGCGGACGCACCGCGAGGCCCAGGCGCCCCGCGGGCGCCGCCGGGTCATTGCCCGCCACGCGTTCGGCCTTGCCCTCGACGGTCGCCACGGTGAGCGAGCGCGCCGCCCCCTTGCGCCACACTTCCATCGAGACGCGATTGCCGGGGGCGGTGTCGGCGACCAGCATCGGCAGGTCGGAGGAGTGCTCGATCGCGTTGCCGTCGTACTTGAGGATGATATCGCCCACCTGCACGCCGCCCTTTTCGGCGGGGCTCGCCGCATCGACCGACGAGACCAATGCGCCGTGCGGGCGATCGAGGCCGAAGGACTGCGCCAGGATCGCGTTCACTTCCTGCACCGTCACGCCGAGGCGCCCGCGCGTGACCTTGCCGTGCTTCACGAGCTGGTCCTTCACCTTCAGCGCCACCTCGATGGGAACGGCGAACGAAAGGCCCTGGTAGCCGCCGGTGTGCGAGTAGATCTGCGAGTTGATGCCGATCACTTCACCGGCGAGGTTGAAGAGCGGGCCGCCGGAGTTGCCCGGGTTGATCTGGGCCGTGGTCTGGATGTAGGTGGAGCCCTCGAAGTTGCGCTGGGTGGTGGCGATGAC
>JBGOST010000369.1:0-3470 GCA_041476125.1 Usitatibacter sp.
ACTGGTGGCCGACGCCGACAAGCTCCTCAAGCTCACGCTCGACATCGGCGTCGGCAACCGCACCGTGTTCGCGGGAATCCGGTCGGTCTATACGCCCAAGGAGCTGGTGGGAAGGCTCACCGTGATGGTGGCGAACCTATCGCCGCGCAAGATGCGCTTCGGCGAGTCGCAGGGAATGGTGCTCGCCGCGGGCGACGGCAATTCGATCTACCTGCTGGCGCCCGACTCCGGGGCCATCCCGGGCATGCGCGTCAAATAAAACGCCCGCCGGAAACTCTCCGGCGGGCGCTCGCAAGTGCGCCTTGCGGGTGAATCGATTAGTTGTAGGTCAGGTCGCGAACCTGGTCTTGCGGCAATTCGGCGGTGTTGAGCGGCGCCACGACCGTGCCGGACTGGGTGGGCTTCGCGATGCTGTCCTTCACTTCCGCGTTCACCGGCATGAACGCGACACTCGCTACGATGACCATCGCCAGGAATCCTGTTGCAACTTGCTGCTTCGTGTTCATGTTGTTCTCTCCTGTTCGTGCGTTGAGTTCGTCCTGGCTATAGCGCTTCCCACGCCGCCTGACCACGTGCCCATCTTTCTCCGATCGACGCGCGTTGCCTGTGAACGCGATCACAAATGGCGAGGGCGCGGAAATACAGCTGTAATCGAGCGTGGTTTTCGCGCTCCCTCGGCGCGGGCCTGAAAAATGTCCGAAAATCAGGGCCATGACGACGCGAAATCCCCAACGCCCGCCGCCCTACGCGACCGATCGCAAGACGCTCGAGGGCGAAGTCGAGGTCGACGTCTTCCGCGCCAGCGGCCCGGGTGGCCAGCACGTGAACAAGACCGAATCGGCCTTGCGGCTGACCCACCCGCCCTCGGGCGTGGTGGTGACCTCCCAGGATTCGCCTTCGCAATTCCGCAATCGCGAGACCGCGTTCAAGCGGCTCATCGAGCGCCTCGAGCGCCTGAACTACGTTCCCAAGAAGCGCGTGCCGACGCGGCCCACCGCCGCGTCGCGGCGCCGGCGCATCGAATCGAAGAAGCTGCGCACCGCGACCAAGCGGACCCGCGCCCGCGTGAGGCACGATGAATGAACGGCGCGCGCGGCGGCTGCTGATCCACGGTCGCGTGCAGGGCGTCTGGTTTCGCGAGTCGATGCGCCTGGAGGCCGAGCGCCTCGGCGTGACCGGCTGGGTGCGCAACCGGCTCGATGGCAGCGTCGAGGCGCTGGTGCAGGGTGAGGACCGCGCGCTCGAGGCGATCGAGCGCTGGGCGCGGCGCGGCCCGCAGGCCGCCGAGGTGTCGCGCGTCGAGGTCTTCGACGCGCAGGGGGATTTCGCGACTTTCGAGAAGCGCCCGACGGGCTAGGAAGTCACTCGATCTTGATGTCGGCCTTGCGCACGACTTCCTTCCAGCGCGACTGCTCGCGGGCGATGAACGCCGCGAACTGCTCCGGAGAACCGATCTCGGCCACGGCATTGTCCGCGGCGTAGCGCTGCGTCACGTGGCTCGACTGCAAGGCCTTGTTGATCTCGGCGTTCAACCTGAGCACGATCTCCCGCGGGGTCCCGGCGGGAACCAGCACGCCATACCACTGCGAGGTCTCGAAGTCCGGGTAGCCCAGCTCCGCGACGGTCGGGGTGTCCGGTAACGCCGGGATGCGCTTCGGCGTGCCCACGGCGATCGCGCGCAGCTTGCCGCTCTTGATGTGCGCCATCAACGCGGGCGCGCCGGCCGAGGTCGCCTCGAGGCGTCCGCCGAGAAGATCCTGCAGCTGCGGCCCGGTGCCTTTGTAGGGAACGTGCTGGATATTGGTGCCGGTCACCATCTTCAGGTACTCGAAGGCGAGGTGGCCGGCGCTGCCGTTGCCCGCCGAGCCGTAGTTCAGGACGCCGGGCTTCGCTTTCGCGAGCGCGATGAACTCCCTGAAGTCCTTCGCGGGAACGGTCTCGGCATTGATCACGAAGAGATTCGGCACGCGGGCGAGGAGCGCGACCGGGATGAAATCCCTGTCGACGTCGTACGGGTGGGTCTTCATCGCATAGGGGTTCACCGCGAGCGAACCCACGTGCCCGAGGATGATGGTGTAGCCGTCGGGCGGAGCGTTCTTCACGTCCATCATGGCGATGGTGCTTGCGCCGCCCGCCTTGTTCTCGACGTAGACCGATTGGCCCAGCTGCGTGGTGAGCTCCTGCGCCACCGATCTCGCGATGATCTCCGAGCTGCCCCCCGGGGCGAAGGGCACGACGAAGCGAATCGGCTTCGCGGGGTATTGCGCCGCGGCCATGAGAGGAACGACGGCGAAGGCCAGCGCCGCGCGCCGGAGGAGCGAAACGATATTCATCGACATGTCCTTCCCGAACTCAGTATTGGTAGCGGCGCAGGCCGCCGTCGACCGGATAGACCGCGCCCGTGATGTAGCCGGCCCGCGGCGAGGCGAGGAACGCCGCGAGGTCGGCGAGCTCCTCGGGCTCGCCGTATCGCCCCATGGGGATCTCGTGCTCCGACTGCCATTCGCGGTATTCGGGCGTGTAGTTGCGGCGGATCTGGTCGCTCATGATGCGCCCCGGAGCGATGCAATTGACGGTGATGCCGTGCTTTCCGACCTCGCGCGACAATCCCTTGGACCACGCCGCGATCCCCGCCTTGGCGCAGAAGGCGCCGTTGATTCCCTCCGGCTCCGACTTGCCCGTGATGTTGATCACGCGGCCCCACTTGTTCGCGATCATTCCCGGAAGCAGCCGCTGCGTGAGCTGGCGGTGGCGGGTGAAGTTGAGCGTCATCGCCTCGTTCCATTGCTCTTCGCTCGCATCCTTGCCGAAGGCCCTGCTGCCGCCCGCGTTGTTCACCAGGATCGCGAGCGTGCCCAGCGCGGAGCCCGCCTGCGAAGCGACGTTTTCGACATAGTCCTCGGCCATCGCGTCGTGGACGATGAGGACCGGCTTCGCGCCGCCCTCGGCCACGATCTCGGCGGCGAGGGACTCGAGCTGCTCCTTGCGGCGCCCCGTGACGGCCACGCGCACGCCCTCGCGTGCGAGCTGCCTCGCGATCGCGCGCCCGATGCCCGCGCTGCCGCCGGTGACGAGCGCGCCGCGCCCTTTAAGCTGCAGGTCCATCCCTCCTCCTTGCGATCGCCTAGTACACGACCTCGACGTTCTTCTCGTCCAGCCACTCCGCGAGCGAATCGAGGAGAGGCCCTGACACCTTCACCCGGCAACTCTCCGGCAGGCGGATATCGCACTCTCCGCTCGCGTTGCGATAGCGGATGGCCACGTGGCACTGCCCTCCCGCATATTGCGCGAGGAGCGCCTTCAGGCGCGCGGAGTCGGCCTGCCCGTTGATGCACAGGCGCAGGAGCCGCGCATAGGCTCCGCGCACCTCGGCCAGGTCCATCAGCTGGTCGGCGGTGATCCGCAGCCCCCCCGAGAACTCGTCGTTGAAGATGCGGCCCTTGACGACCACCACCTGGTCTTCCTGGATG
>JBGOST010000370.1:0-3469 GCA_041476125.1 Usitatibacter sp.
GATGTACGACCTCGACGACCGCAAGCGCCGCGTGGGCGAGGCCCTCGAGCGCCTCGGCCTCTCGTCGCGCAAGGACCAGCTCGCGGGAACGCTCTCAGGAGGGTGGAAGCAGCGCCTCGCGCTCGCCGCGTGCCTTATCCACGACCCCAAGCTCCTGCTGCTCGACGAGCCGACCGCGGGGGTCGACCCGGCCGCGCGGCGCGAGTTCTGGGACCACATCCACGAGCTCGCGCACGCCGGCATCACGGTGCTCGTGAGCACGCACTACATGGACGAGGCCGAGCGCTGCCACGCGCTCGCCTACATCGCCTACGGCAAGCTGCTCGCCCACGGCACGCTGCGAGAAGTGATCGACAGCGCGGGCCTTGCGACCTGGGAGATCGAAGGCGAAGGGCTCATGGATCTCGCCGCGCAGCTGCGCTCCATGCCCGGCGTGGAGATGGTGGCGCCGTTCGGCAACACGCTGCACGTGAGCGGCACCGATCACGAGGCGCTCGCGCGCACGCTCAAGGCGCTCGCCGGACGCCCGAAGATCGCCGTGCACGAGGTCGCGCCCACCCTCGAGGACGTCTTCATCCACCTGATGCGCGGCCTGGGCGCGCCGGCCAATCCCGGCGCCCAGGCGCTGCACTGAGAGACGCTCCGTGTTCGCCTTCCACCGTTTCATCGCCGTGCTCATGAAGGAATTCGTGCAGATGCGGCGCGACCGCCTCACCTTCGCAATGATGATCGGCGTACCCGTGATGCAGCTCGTGCTCTTCGGCTACGCCATCAACATGGATCCGAAGGGACTTCCGACCGCAGTGGTCACGGCCGAGCCCAGCGTGTTCTCACGCTCGCTCACGCGCGCGCTGGAGAACACCGGCTATTTCCGCGTCGTCGCGACGCCCGCCACGGTGCACGAGGCCGATCGCCTCCTGGCGCTGGGCAAGGTGCAGTTCGTGCTGCAGGTGCCCGAGGATTTCGCGCGCCGCCTGCAGCGCGGCGACCACGCTGTGGTGCTCGTCGAGGCCGATGCGACCGATCCCGCGGCCACCGGCAACGCCCTCGCGGCGCTGCAGCAGGTGAGCCTCACCGGGCTCGACCACGACCTCACGGGCGCGCTCGCGGGCCGCAAGACCGGCGACCCACCCTTCGAGATCCGCGTGCACCGCCGCTATAATCCGGAAGGGATCACGCAATACAACATCGTGCCCGGGCTCATGGGTGTGGTGCTCACCATGACGATGATCATGATGACCTCGATCGCCATGACGCGCGAGACAGAGCGCGGGACGATGGAGAACCTGCTCGCCACGCCGGTGAAGCCGCTCGAAGTGATGCTGGGCAAGATCGTGCCCTACATCGTCGTGGGCTACATCCAGGTGGTTGTGATCCTCACGGCGGCGAAGTTCCTCTTCGCCGTCCCGATGCTGGGAAGCCTGCTGCTGCTGTCCACGGTGCTGATCCTCTTCATCGCCACCAACCTCGCCATCGGCTTCACGTTCTCGACTCTGGCGAAAAGCCAGATGCAGGCGATGCAGATGACCATGTTCTTCTTCCTGCCCTCGCTGCTGCTCTCGGGCTTCATGTTCCCGTACCGCGGCATGCCGCAGTGGGCGCAGGTGCTGGGCGAGGTCTTTCCGCTCACGCACTTCCTGCGCATCGTGCGCGGCATCATGCTCAAGGGCAGCGGCCTGGGCGAGCTCGCGTCGCACATCTGGCCGCTCGCGCTCATCCTGCTGGTGGTCTCCGCGGCCGCGCTGAAGCGCTACCAGCGGACTCTTGATTGAGGCTCTCGCCCATGCGCGTTTGCTACAATTCGCCCTTGCGTTCCGCCACCGAGCCCGCGCCACGCGCGGGATTCCCGATGAACATCGAGCAAGCGCGCTTCAACATGATCGAGCAACAGATCCGCACCTGGGAGGTGCTCGATCCGCAGGTGCTCGACCTGCTCTTCGAGGTGAAGCGCGAGGCCTTCGTGCCTCCCGAGCACGCGAGCCTCGCCTTCGCCGACCTGGAGATCCCGCTCGCGCACGGCGAGGCGATGATGCAGCCGAAGGTCGAGGCGCGCATCCTCCAGGACCTGGGCATCGACCCGGGCGAGAACGTCTACGAGGTGGGCACGGGCTCCGGGTACCTCACGGCGCTGCTCGCGCGGCGCGCCCGCCACGTCACGAGCGCGGAGATCCACGGCGATCTGAGCGCTCGCGCGGCGGCGAACCTTCGCGAGGCGGGCATCGACAACGTGACCCTGATCGTGGGCGACAGCGCCCGCGCCCCGATCGCCGAATCCGCTTTCGACGTGATCGTCCTCACCGGCTCGACGCCGATCCTGCCGCAGGGCTTCCTCGATCGCCTGAGCCCCGGGGGGCGGCTGTTCGCGGTCGTGGGCGACGCGCCGGCGATGAAAGCCGTCCTGGTGCGTCAGCCCGTCGCCGGGGCGTTCCAGCACGCCGAGCTCTTCGAGACCGTCCTCAAGCCGCTGGTCAACGCCGCGCAACCGCCGCGTTTCCGTTTCTAGGGCGAATCCGGAACGCCGAGTCGCCGCGTCATAACCCCTCGACACCGCCGTGCCGAACACCAAGACAACCCGAAGGCCCCAGATGAAATTCCGCCGCATCGCCGTGGTACTCGCCCTGTCGCTCGCCTACGGTCCGGCGCAGGCCGCCGACCTGTCGACCATCTACCGCGACTCCGTGTTGAGCGACCCCGTGTACCAATCGGCGCGGGCGCAGTACCAGGCGAGCATCGAGAAGCTGCCGCAGGCGCGCTCGGGCTACCTGCCGCTCATCGCCGGCAGCGCGTCGATATTCCGCAACGAACTCGACCGCCAGATCGCCGATGATCTGAACTACAACACCAAGGTCTACGCGGTGACGCTTTCGCAGCCGATCTTCCGCCTGCAGAGCTGGATCGCGATCACGCAGGCGCAGCAGCAGGTCCTCCAGGCGCAGGCGGTCCTCGCCGGCGCGCAGCAGGACCTCGGGCTTCGTGTGGCTCAAGCCTACTTCGACGTGCTGTTGGCGCGAGACAACGTCGGCGCCTCGGAAACGCAGAAGAGTGCGATCTCCGAGCAGCTCGCGCAGGCGAAGCGCAACTTCGAGGTGGGCACCGCGACCATCGTCGACACGCTCGAGGCCCAGGCGCGCTTCGACCAGTCGAACGCCAAGGAGATCTCCGACAAGAACGACCTCGAGGTGAAGATCCGCGCATTGCAGGTTCTCCTCGGCAAGCTTCCCGACGGCCTGACTCCTCTGCGCGAGCCGCTCGTGCTCGCCGAGCCCCGGCCGAACGACATCGAGGCGTGGGTCAAGGCCGCGGCCGACGCGAGCTTCACGGTCGTCGCAGCGCGCGCAAATTACGAGTTCTATCGCCAGGAGGTCGGAAGGCAGCGCGCGGGGCACCTCCCCACGCTCGACCTGAGCGGCAGCTACTCGAGGGCGGACAATCCGCCCTCGGCGGTGCCGGGTCTCCTCGGGCCCGTCAC
>JBGOST010000371.1:0-3463 GCA_041476125.1 Usitatibacter sp.
CGCCTTCGTACTCGCCTCGCCGTCCCACTCCGCGCGCGGAGCGCTGGTGACGCTCGAGACCTCGCGCGAGACCCCCGCCGTGCTCGCCGAGGCCGCTCTCGAGGACCTGCGCCGGCGAATCCCCGCGGCGCGCGCCCTGCCGCTGCTGGAGCTGCTCGCGCGCGATCGCCCGGGGCGCACCGTCATCGAGTACCTGGAGGGCCTCGCGCTCGCAGTGCTGGTGTGCCCGTGATTGGCGCCCCGCTCGACCGGTCCTGGCTGGCCGCCCACCTGCCGCACCAGGGACGCATGAACCTGCTCGATGCAATCCTCGCGTGGGACGCGACCACCTTGCGCGCACTTGCCCGCAACCATCGTGCGGGCGATCATCCGCTGCGCCGCGCGGGAGAGCTGCCGATTGCGTGCGGAATCGAATACGGGGCGCAGGCCGCGGCCGCTCACGGCGCGCTCGTGCTGCCGCAAGCCTCCGGCGCGGGATTCCTGGCGAGCGTGCGCTCCGTGGTGTTCCATGCGCGCCGCCTGGATGACGTGGCGGGCGAGCTCGACGTCATGGCCGAGCAGATCGGCGCGGGCGCCGGCGGGGTTCTCTACCGGTTCGAGGTCGCCTCGGGGAGCCGAGCGCTCGTCGAGGGCCGCCTCACCGTCGCGTTGCGCCGATGACGAGGCGCGCGCTCGTCACCGGCGGCAGCGGCGGCATCGGCGCGGCAATCTGCCGCCGGCTCGCCCGGGACGGCTGCGAAGTGATCGTCCACGCAAATCGCAACCTGGGCACCGCCGAAAAGGTCGCGGCTGAAATCGGCGCGGCTCGACCGGTCGCATTCGACCTCACGGATGCGCAAGGCACTCTCGCCGCCCTCGAAGCACTGCTTGAGTCGGGGCCGATCCAGGTGCTGGTCAACAACGCCGGCATCCACGACGACGCGCCGTTTCCCGGCATGAGCGCCGAGCAATGGCGCCGGGTGATCGATGTCTCGCTCAACGGCTTCTTCAACGTGACCCGGCCGCTCGTCCTGCCGATGATCCGAACCCGCTGGGGCCGCATCATCAGCATCACGTCCATCGCCGCGCAGATCGGCAGTCGCGGCCAGGCGAACTACGCCGCCGCCAAGGGCGCGCTGCACTCGGCCAGCCGCTCCCTCGCCCGCGAGCTCGGCAGCCGCGGCGTGACCGTCAACTGCGTTTCCCCCGGGATCATCGCGACATCCATGAGCGAAGGCGCATTCGACGAGGCGACGATCGCGAGGCTGGTGCCGTTGCAGCGCGCGGGGCGTCCCGAGGATGTCGCCGAAGCGGTCGCCTTCCTCGCCTCGGATGCGGCCGGCTACATCACGGGACAGATCGTGCCCGTCAACGGTGGGATGGTTTGAGGAAGCACGCGTAAGGCGCGGTGAGGAAAGAGGGGAGGGTAGCGGCGTAAGCAACGAACGCCGCTACCCTCCCCTCTTTCCTCACCGCCTCTCTATGGCTTCCGCCGACGCCGGGCATTCCTTGAAAAGGTCGTTCAACACGGTCGCGAGATTTCGGCACCGATCCGTGAGAGGTAAGAATCAGTGCCGCGAAGCGATACGGCGGGCATATTCATTGTCGCCGTGACCCGTACGCGCGCTCACGGCGTCGATGAATATCCCGGACAGCATTCTTGTGAAGCGGATTCTTACCTCTCACGGATCCGACATCACAATTTCGCGCCCGTGTTGGACGACTTTCGAGCGAATACCAGATAGAGGGAATGCCGTTGAGAGGCGGAGAGAAAAAGGGGAAGGGTAGCGGCGTTCGTTGCTTACGACGCTACCCTTCCCCTTTTTCTCTCCGCGCTTTCCGCCACAGCAGCATGGGCAACCGCACGACGAATTCCAGCACCAGCCGCGTGTGCATCCACGTGAGGAGCACGTTGTCGCGCCAGTAGTTGAAGTGCGACACGCCGCCCTCTTCCGGCTTGAGGTACCTCACCGGCGCGGGCACGTTGATGGACGGCAGGCCGCGCCAGAGAAGGCGCACCGCCGCTTCCGGATCGAAATCGAATCCCCGCATCCACGGCTGGGGCCGCATCACCGCGGCGAGATCGGCGATCGGATACACGCGCAAGCCGTAGAGCGAGTCCCCGATCCCCCTTCCGACCGTCTCCACGTTCGCCCACCAGTTGGAGATCTTGCGGCCCGCCACACGCTCCCAGGGCGCGCTGGAGTCGAAGATCGGCACACCCAGCACCACCGCCCTCGGTTGGGCCTTCGATCGCGCCATGAACTCCGGGAGGCTTTGCGGCGAATGCTGGCCGTCGGAATCCATCGTGAGGGCGTGCGTGTAGCCTTCCTGCGCGGCGAGCGTGATGCCATGGAGCACCGCGGCGCCCTTTCCCGCGTTGCGGGGCAGCACGATCACGCGCAGTCCGTCGTCTTCCTGCGCGAGCTTGCGCAAGCCCTCGGCCGTGCCGTCGGTGCTGCCGTCGACGACGACCCAGACCGGATTCCAGAAACGCCGCGCCCCGCGCACCGTCTCGTAGACGATCGCGCCCGGGTTGTAGCTGGGGATCAGCACCAGGTGGGTCGAGCAGCGCTCGACCGCGAAGGCGTTGGGCGGCTCGAACTCGAGGGGCAGCGACATTATCGGCGCGTCTCCCCCAACGGCGTGACGGCGACGCGTTGCGAGGACTCCGCGAAGACCCACGAGACCGCCACACCGGCGGCGACATAGCGCTTCGAGGTGACGAGCGGGCTATCCACGAACGCCGCGCCTCGCAACGAATCGTAGCGCGCGAAGGCGCCGACCCAGAAGCTTGGAAAGCGCTTCGACAATGCGACCAGGAATTGCGCGCCGGCGTAGCCGCCCGCGGGCGTGTAGGCGGGGCGCTCGGGGGTCACGTACGCCGCCGGCACCGCATAGAAATAGCGGTTGTAGCGTGCGTCGGTGTACACCGGCCCCGCCGCGATTCCCAGGTTCCATCCGGAGAATCCGGCTGGATCGCGCACATCGACATTGGCGTGCGGGAAGAACTGGCTACCGATGAACCGTGGCCGCGCCTCCACCGTGACCGCTGCGCGCACCGGCAACCTGAAATCGAGCCGCGCGCGCCGATCGGCGGATCTCCACGCGGTGAGGGCGAGCGAAGGACCCAATTCGAAGGACGGCTTGAGATCGGGCATGCCCGCCCGGACGCTGTTGTCCGAGCTGTCCACCGGCAGCGACGCCCCGACGCTCAGGTTCACGTCGATCCAATCGGTCTGCAGGAGCACGCCGCGCAGGCCATGGCGATCGGCTTTCAATATCTCGCCACGGTACACGAAGTACGGGGACGGCAATGCATACGTGCGCGAGCGGGAGGAGCCGCGATAGTCGGGGAAATGCAGCGCGGCGACTCCGAGGCCGGCCTCCCATAGCGGCTCGTCGGTCGCCGCGGCGCTCGCGGAGGCGAAGGCCATGGCGATGACTGCGAGCGAAAGCCGCGCGTTCCTCAATCCATCACCCG
>JBGOST010000372.1:0-3456 GCA_041476125.1 Usitatibacter sp.
AGCCGGGAGTGGAGATCGACATGGAATGGTCGCGTAAGGGCGGGGAACTGACCTACCTCGAGATCGCCGGGGCCGGCGTGGTCCATCCCGAAGTGCTGCGCAATGTCGGCGTCGATCCCGAGAGGTATTCGGGCTTCGCCTTCGGCGTGGGCCTCGATCGCCTCGCGATGCTCAAGTACGGCGTCGACGACTTGCGGCTGTTCTTCGAGAACGACTTGAAATTCCTGGCGCAGTTCCGATGAGAAACCACATTCCCACCCTCACCCCCCTTGGGGGCTCTCCCTCGTCCGAGCAAGGGAGAGGGAGAACCGCGTGAAAGTCTCGGTGCAGTGGCTGCGGGAGCTCGCCGGCATCGAGATGCCGGTGGCGGAGCTCGCGCACACGCTCACGATGCACGGCCTCGAAGTCGAGGAGATCACCCCGGTCGCGGCGGAGTTCTCCGGAATCGTCGTGGCGCTCGTGAAGAGCGTGGCGTCGCACCCGAACGCGGACAAGCTGCGCGTGACGCAGGTCGACGCCGGCACCGGCGAGACGCTGCAGATCGTCTGCGGCGCGCCGAACGTCGCGGCCGGACAGAAAGTGCCGTGCGCGCTGGTGGGCGCGAAGCTTCCGGGCCTCGCGATCGGCAAAGCGAAGCTGCGCGGCGTCGAATCGAGCGGCATGCTGTGCTCGGCGCGCGAGCTGGGGCTGTCCGAGGACCACGGCGGGCTTCTCGTGCTGGGCGAAGACGCCCCGGTGGGCCGCGACGTGCGCGAGGTGCTGGCTCTCGACGACACCTACCTCACGCTCAAGCTCACGCCGAATCGCGGCGATTGCCTCTCGATGTTCGGCATCGCGCGCGACGCCGCGGCGATCGCGAACGCAAAGCTCGGCCTTCCCGCCGCCAAGGCCGTTCCCGCGGCCATCTCCGATGCGCGCGCCGTTCGCATCTCCGAGCCCAAGGCGTGCGGACAGTACCTGGGCCGCGTGATCCGCGGCATCAACCCCGGCGCGAAGACGCCCGAGTGGATGGCGCGCCGCATCGAGCGCGCGGGATTGCGACCCATCAGCCCGCTCGTGGACATCACCAACTACGTCATGCTCGAGCGCGGGCAGCCGATGCACGCCTTCGACAACGCGAAGCTGAAAGGAGCGATCGACGTGCGCTGGATGAAGCCCGGCGAGCGCGTGAAGCTCCTGAACGAGCAGCTCGTCGAATACCGGCCGGGGCTTCTCGCGATCACCGACGAGTCCGGGCCGGTCGCGTTGGGCGGCGTGATGGGCGGCTACGACACGATGGTGGGCGCGGAGACGACGGATGTCTTCTTCGAGGCGGCGTTCTTTCATCCCGAGGCGGTGCAGGGCAAGGCCCGCGACCTCGCGTTGTCGAGCGATGCGGCGTTTCGATTCGAGCGCGGCGTGGATCCGGCGGCGGGCGCGGCGGCGCTGGAGCGCGCGACCGAGCTCACGCTCGAGATCTGCGGCGGCCGCGCGGGGCCGGTGAGCCGCGCGGCGGGCGAAGTGCCGCAACGCCCCGCGGTCCGGGTTCGTCCCGCGCGCGTGCGCGCGTTGCTCGGCTATCACGTCGCCGACGACGAGATGGTCGCGATCCTGCGCCGGCTCTCGTGCGCGCCGGAATCCCAAGGCGAAGCGCTGCTCGCCACCCCGCCCACCTGGCGCTTCGATCTCGCGATCGAGGAGGATTTCGTCGAGGAAGTGGCGCGCCTGCATGGCTACGAGCACGTGCCGGCGCAACCGCCGCGATCGAGCCTGCCGATGCTCAGGCTGCGCGAAGGCGAGCGCGACCGCTTCGACCTGCGGCGCTCCCTCGCCGCCGCCGGCTACCAGGAAGTCGTGAACTACAGCTTCGTCGCCGCGGAATGGGAAAGCGATTTCGCCGGCAACGCGAATCCCGTGCGCCTCGCCAATCCGATCGCGAGCCACATGGGCGTCATGCGCTCCACGCTCCTGGGAGGGCTGGTGCAGACGCTGCGCGAAAACCTGAATCGCAGCGAGGAACGCGTGCGCGTATTCGAGATCGGCCGCTGCTTCGAGGGCTCGGATGCGGACCTCGCGGTGCAGCCGGAGCGCATCGCCGGGCTCGCGTTCGGCAACCGCTGGCCGGAGCAGTGGGCGCAGCAAGGCGAGCGCGTCGATTTCTACGATGCCAAAGGCGACGTCCACGCGCTTGCGGGCGGGCGCGAGCTGCACTACGCGCCCGGCAGCCACCCCGCATGCCATCCGGGCCGCTGTGCCGTGGTCTCGGCCGGGGGAAAGGCCATCGGCGTCGTCGGGGAGCTCCATCCGCGCCTGCAGCAAAAATACGAGCTCCCGACCCCTCCCGTGGTCTTCGAACTGCTCACCGAACCCCTCCTGAGGGGTCAAATTCCGCGTTTTCGGGGGATTTCGCGCATGCCCGTCGTACGCCGGGACATCGCCGTGATCGTCGCCGAAACGGTCCCGGCGGGGGCCCTCCTGGAAGCCGTCCGGGGGGCCGTTCCGGCCTTCGTCCGGGAGGTCGAAGTGTTCGATCAGTACCGCGGAAAAGGGGTCGAGCCCGGCAAAAAAAGCCTTGCCCTACGGATAGTTATGCAGGATACTGACAGGACTTTGACAGATTCCGAAGTGGAGGCCGTGATGGCCTCGGTTCGCGATCAGCTCAACCAACAATTCCAAGCCAAGCCGCGCACGTGAAAGACAAGGTCACCCTCACAAAGGCCGAGCTTGCCGACCTCATGTTTGAAAAGGTCGGCCTGAACAAGCGCGAGGCCAAGGACATGGTCGAATCGTTCTTCGAGGAGATCCGCATCGCCTTGGAGAGAGGCGAGATGGTGAAACTTTCGGGGTTCGGCAATTTCCAGCTGCGCAAGAAGCCGCAGCGCCCCGGACGCAACCCGAAGACCGGGGAGGAAATCCCCATCACCGCGCGGCGCGTGGTTACCTTCCATGCGAGCCAGAAGTTGAAGAGCCTGGTGGAGAAGTCCTTCAATGGCCACGGAGAACCTGGCGACGACTGAACTGCCCGCAATCCCCGCCAAACGCTATTTCACGATCGGCGAAGTTAGCGAATTGTGCGGGGTGAAGCCCCATGTGCTGCGTTACTGGGAGCAGGAGTTCACGCAGTTGAAGCCCCTCAAGCGGCGCGGCAACCGCCGCTACTACCAGCACCACGAGGTGCTGCTGATCCGGCGCATTCGCGAGCTGCTCTACGAGCACGGTTTCACCATCAACGGGGCCCGCAACCGCCTCGAGGAGCCCGGCAGCCAGAGTCCCGCCGCGCAGGCCAACGCGCAAAGGACGATGACGGTCCCGCAGCCCATTTCCCCCTCGACCTTGCGCAAGGAATTGAAGAGCATCCTCAAGATGCTCGAGCGTTGAAGTTCTCCCTCTCCCTTGGGAGAGGGTCGGGGAGAGGGTGTTTCTCCGCTATAATTTCAGGCTCGGTCGGGGCGTAGCGCAGCCTGGTAGCGCACCTGC
>JBGOST010000373.1:0-3439 GCA_041476125.1 Usitatibacter sp.
CATTTCGCCCGATGGGGCGGAGGCGGTGCTGAAGACGGGGCGCTACGTGCGCTCGAGCCCGGTGGACCAGCGGCGCCACAAGGGCCACGCGTATTGGGAGGCGCACGACTTCGACGGCGACGGCGACGTGAGCTTCATGCGCCAGGTGAGCGACGACGGCGAGCTGGTCGAGCTCGCCGAGTATCCGGGCGTGATGGTGCCGCGCCTTCCGGAAGATCCGCCGCCGTACTACAAGCTCTATCCCGAGGGGCGCATCGTCAACTTCGACGGCCGGCGCATTCCGGACCCGTATTTCCTCTCCGACAACCAGTACGACTTCAACCGCAACTTCCCCTATTCGTGGGCGCCGGAGCACGAGCAGGAAGGCGCGGGCGATTTCCCCGGCAGCGCGCCCGAGACGCGCGCGATCCTCGACTTCGTCACGCAGCACCCGGAGATCATGACGTGGCTGAACCTCCACACTTTCGGCGGCGTGCTCATCCGCCCGCTCGGTGACAAGCCCGACCACAAGATGGACCAGGGCGATCTCGCGGTGTTCCGCCAGGTCGAGGCGTGGATGAAGGAGTTCACGGGCTATCCCACCGTGAGCGGCTTCCACGAGTTTCTCTACCAGCCCGAGACGCCTTTGAAGGGAGATCTCACCGACTACGCCTACCACCAGCGCGGCTGCCTCGCGTACGTGATCGAGCTCTGGGACCTCTTCACGCAGATCGGCATCGAGCAGAAGAAGCCGTTCGTCGACGTCTACACGCGCCTCGATCGCAAGGATTTCGTGGCGCTCGCGAAGTGGGACAAGGAGGTCAACAAGGGCCGCATCTTCAAGCAGTGGCGCAAGGTGAAGCATCCGCAGGTGGGTGAGGTCGAGGTGGGCGGGCTCGATACCCGCGTGGGCGTCACCAACCCGCCGTACGAGAAGCTGCCGGAAGTCTGCGAGACGCAGAGCGCGGCCTTCCTGCGCGTGGCGGCGTTGATCCCGCGCGTGACGCTCGACGTCCTGCGGCAGGAGAAGCTCGGGCCGAAGTTGACGCGCATCGAGCTGCGCGTGTCCAACCGCGGCTACCTCGGCACCTATGGCCTCGCTTCGGCGAAGAAGCTGCCGCACTCGGAGCCGCTGCGCCTCTCGGTGGAGCTCACCGGGATCACGCTCGCCGCGCCGACCGAGCCGGTGGTGGAGATCGGGCATCTCGACGGCTGGGGGCTCGGCCTCTACAGCGGCGCGAATGTCTTCTTCCCCTGGACGCGCGGCAACGTGCACGAGAAGTTCGTGACCCTCGTGGCCGAAGGCAGCGGCAAGCTCCAGGTCAAGGTGGGAAGCTGCCGCGTCGGATACCGGACGCTGGACATCAAAGTTGGCTGATTCGAAGATCCGCGGTGCGAAGGCACTGGTCGAGGCCCTTGCATTGGGAGGCGTCAAGCGCATCTTCACGCTCTCCGGCAACCACATCATGCCGGTCTTCGATGCGGCGCTCGACGCGGGAATCGATCTGATCCACGTGCGCCACGAGGCTGCCGCGGTGCACATGGCGGATGCGTACGCGCGCATCACGGGCGAGACCGGCATCGCGCTCGTCACCGGCGGCCCCGGGCACGCCAACGCCGTGTCGGCGCTCTATACCGCGCGCCTCGCCGAATCCCCCGTGGTGCTGCTGTCGGGACATTCGGCGAGCGGCGAGAAGAACCGCGGCGCATTCCAGGAAATGGAGCAGGCCGATCTCGCCGCGCCCGTCACCAAGGAATCGTGGACCAACAGAGGCGCGCAGAAGATCGGCTCGGATGTGGTGGGCGCCATTCGCGCGGCGCGGTCGGGGCGCCGCGGGCCGGTGCACGTGAGCTTTCCCGTCGACCACCTCGAGGAGCAAGTCGACGCGGGCCTGGTGCGCGCCGAGGATTTCAAGCCCGAGGAGGAGATCCTCGTCGCGAGCCACGCCAACAGTCTGCTCGAGCCGCTCATGAAGGCGAAGCGCGCGCTCATCCTCGCGGGGCCGGCGTTCCTCACGCGAGCGGGGCGCAAGGTGGCCGCCGCGCTCGAAACCGCGACGGGTATTCCGGTGATCGGCATGGAAAGCCCGCGCGGCATCGCCGATCCGAGCCTGGGCGCATTCGCGAGGGTGCTGGCCGGCGCCGATTGCATCCTGCTCCTCGGCAAGCGCCTCGACTTCACGCTCAAATTCGGCCGCGCCCCGGCGATCGACCTCAAGTGCGAATTCCTCCAGGCCGATTTCGAGCCCGAGGAGTTCCACCGCACGCAGCGATGCGTCGGGCCGCGGTTGCTCGCGACCTGGCGCGCCGAGCCGCTCGCGGCCTCGCGGGTGCTCGCGAACCGCGCGAAGCGCAGCGGCCCGGAAGCGAGCGATTGGGCGCGCGAAGTCCGCGAAGCGATCGCCTATCGTCCGCCCGATTGGGCGCACGCCGCATCGCAGGAGCCGGGCCGCCTGCATCCCGTGCAGGCGTTGCGGCCGTTGCAGGCGCTGCTCGACGCGCACCCCGACGCGGTCTTCATCTCCGACGGCGGCGAGTTCGGCCAATGGGCGCAGGCGTGCCTCACCGCGCCGCATCGAATGATCAACGGAGTCGCGGGCGCGATCGGAGCGGCACTCCCCTTCGCTTTGGCCGCGCGCATCGCCGTGCCCCATGCGCCGGTGATCGCCGTCATGGGCGACGGAACGTTCGGCTTCCATCCCGCGGAGATCGACACCGCGGTGCGCTACAAGCTGCCCTTCGTGGCCGTCGTCGGCAACGACGCGCGGTGGAACGCCGAATACCAGATCCAGCTGCGCGAATACGGGCCGGGACGCGAGATCGGCACCAAGCTGCTGCCCACGCGCTACGACCGCGTGGCCGAGGCCTTCGGCGGCCATGGCGTGCAGGTGACCGAACCGAGCGAGGTGCTTCCGGCGATGAAGAGCGCGATGGCCTCGGGGCTGCCCGCGGTGGTCAACATCATGATCGAGGGGTTGGCGGCGCCGAATATCAAGGAGTAGCATTTGGATTCGTTCGGCCGCGGGAGCAATCTCGATGTGGGCTCGAAGGATTGCCGGATCCCTTGCGCTGCTCATGCTCGCCGCATGCGCAGCCGCACCCGTCGAGCAGCGCGCCGACTACCTCTTCCAGGACAAGCTCTTCAGCCCGCCGTCCGAGCGCATCAGCGCCGGGGATGTGCTCGCGGTCAGTTCCGAGATGCGGCGCTACGTGCACTCGGACATCGCGGACCAGCTCGCCACGAAGGGCCGCCAGAAGGGCCTCTTCGACGCGCTCTACGACAAGAACCAGCTGCGGCTCGATTACGACGCGGAGATGACGCGCAACGCGGCGCAGGCGTTCGCGGCGCGATCGGGGAATTGCCTCTCGCTCGTCATCATGACCGCCGCGCTCGCCAAGGAGGTCGGCCTCGCGGTGAGCTACCAGCGCGTGTTCACCGAGGATTCGTGGAGCCGCAGCG
>JBGOST010000374.1:0-3429 GCA_041476125.1 Usitatibacter sp.
CGATCGCCTGGTGCAATCGGTGGGAGCGCAGCACAACCGGCGCCTCGCCGCGGTGGACGAGATCGTCGAGCGCGTCGACGCCTGGCTGGTAGGCAACCGCCGCAAGGGCTGACCTGCTTCCCCTTCTTCCCACCACCATCGCGGGCAGCCTGCCGAAGCCTTCCTGGCTCGCGGAACCCGAGAAGCTCTGGGCCCCCTGGAAACTCGAGGGCGAGGCGCTCGCAGAAGGCAAGCGCGACGCGGTGCGCCTCGTGCTGGCGCTCCAGGAAAAGGCCGGCATCGACATCGTCACCGACGGCGAGCAGACGCGCCGGCATTTCGTCAACGGCTACATGGAGAAGCTCGAGGGCATCGACTTCAAGAACCTGAAGACGGTGCGCATCCGCAACCGCTACGACGCGAACGTGCCGCGCGTCGTGGGACCGGTGGCGCGCCCGAAGCCGGTGCACTCCGAGGACGCGCGCTTCCTGCGTTCCGCCACGGCCCGCGCGATCAAGTTCACGCTTCCCGGTCCAATGACGATGGTGGACACCCTCTACGACGAACACTACCGTTCGCGCGAGAAGCTCGCCTTCGCCTTCGCGGAAATCCTGAACCAGGAGGCGAGAGAGCTTGGCGCGATCGGCGTGGACGTGGTGCAGTTCGACGAGCCCGCCTTCAACGTCTACTTCGACGAGGTGCGCGACTGGGGCATCGCCGCGCTCGAGAAGGCGCGCGCGGGCCTCGCCTGCAAGACCGCGGTGCACATCTGCTACGGCTACGGCATCGAGGCCAACATCGTGTGGAAGAAGTCGCTCGGCAACGAGTGGCGCCAATACGAGCAGACCTTCCCGTTGCTCGCGAAGTCGAGCATCGACCAGGTGTCGCTCGAGTGCGCCAACTCGCGCGTGCCCATCGAGCTCATCGCGCTGCTCGAGGGCAAGGACGTGCTGGTGGGCGCGATCGACGTGGCCACCCAGCGCGTCGAGACCCCGGAGGACGTCGCAAAAGTGATCCGCGAAGCGCTGAAGCACGTCCCGCGCAACCGCCTCTACCCCTGCACCAACTGCGGCATGGTGCCGTTGCCGCGCGAAGTCGCCGCCGGCAAGCTCGCCGCGCTGGGCGCGGGCGCCGCACTTGTGCGCGAGGAACTTGTCAGAGGATCCTGAAGGACCAAGGAGGTCGCATGGATCCCATCGTGATGTTCGGTATTGCCGCCGTCGTGCTGGTCGTGGGCTACCTGCTGGTGATGCGCGTCTTCTTCAAGGACAGCAAGGAGCTCGACAAGAAGATCGACTACTCCAAGATGAAGGAGTGGAAGGACGAGGATTAGCGCAGCGTGAAGTCGACGCTCATGCGGGCCTTGCCGTCCGCGGGCGTTTCCGCAGCAGCCGCCACCAGCACCCGCTCCGCGGGAAGCTGCCCCTTGCCGACGAGATAGCCCTTCACGTGCTCGGCGCGCCGCGCGCCGAGCGCTTTCAACTCGCCCTCGCCGACCTCGATGCGCTCGAGCAGCAGCGCTTCCATCTCGGCGACGGTCAGCTCCTTGGGCGGGGCCTTTGCCCCGTCCTTGGTGGCTACCGTGGCGTCCTCCTTCGCAACCTCGCGCTTCGGCTTCTCGCGATCGAAGAGCGCCTTCAGGTAGCGCGGGTATTCGCCTTCCTGGAGATCGCTGCCCTTGATCGCGCGGACGCGGGCTTGCAGGGCCGCGCGCTTGAGCGCCGCGAGGTCCTTCTGCGTGTCGACCCGGGGAGCGAGGTCGATCCTGATCGCGGGCCGGTCGAGGAGCGCTTTCGACACCCGCTCGAGCTTCTTCTGCCCGGCCTCGCCGATCTCGTCACGGCCGGGATCGAACTCGACGTAGGCGAGATCGTCGCCGGCGCCCGCGGCCGCTGAGCCGTCCGAACCTGCGCTTCCGGACGCCGCGGTCAGCAACGAAAACGGCGAGGTGACGGCTTTCTTGAAAAGGTTTGCGATCACTTGCGTGATCAACGCGCCCATCTTGAATTGCGGATCCTCGAGCGAGCCGCTGATCGGCAGCTCGAGGTTGATCTGGCCTTTCGAGTCCTTGAGCAGGTTCACCGCGAAAAGCACCGGCAGCGTGGTCGCATCGGGCCCCTCGACCTTGTCGCCGAAGGTGAGCTGGTCGAGGAGGATCACGTTACGGCCCTGCAGCTTGCCGTCCTCGACGTGGTACTTCACGTCCAGCGTGAGCCTGCCTTTGGTGATGCCGTAACCCGCGTAGCGCGCGGAATACGCCGAGAGCTTGGGCAGCTCGATGTCCTTGCCCTTGGCGGCGATGTCGAGGAAGAGGTTGCCGCTGAGCGGATTGATCGTTCCCGCGATCACGACCGGCGAGGCGTGGTCGTAGCTGCCCTTCAGGTCCACCACGCCCCGCGTCGCCGGGTCCGACGAAAGGCCGGTGATGCTGCCGTTCAGATCGCCCACGTCGGCCGTGTAGTTGGGCTTGATGAAATGGTCGGTGAAATTGAGCCGGCTGTCGGCGAAGCTCACGCGGTCGATGCGCACGTTGCGAGGTTGCGGCGGCTCGGCAGGCGCGGCCGCATGCGCATCGCCGGCGGTGGCGCCCTTCAGCTGCTGGAGGTTGATCTTCCCGTCGGGCAGCACCACCATGCGTGAATACGCCTTGTTCACGGCGACATCCGCCACGGCGAGCTCGAGGGGCGCGTCGCGCGACCACTTGAAGCCCACGCCGGTCGCCTTCACGGACTCCCAGTTGAGCAGGTCCTCGTGATTGACGGTGTCCACGCTCGCGACGTTCGCGATCTCGGCGGATCCCGAATACGCGATGCGCAGGGCGTCGCCCTCGCCGCTCATCCTGAGCGTGCCCTTGGCCGAAGCGTTGGCGCTCTTCAGCGCCACGGTGGCGAACTGCTCGACATAGGAGCGCAACGGCACGAGGTCGATGCGGCGGGCGTCGATCTTCGCATCGACGGCGAACGGATCGATCCCGACGGTGGAAGCCACTTCGATGCTCCCGCGCTTGTCCACGCCGAGCCGCGCGCTGACCGTGGCTTTCGAGCCCTTCTCCGTGGCGAGGTCGCTCCCTTCCAGCTGCGTGAGCACCACGCGATGCGTGGCCGCGGGCTTGACCGAGGCGTCGGCGACGGTGATGCGGTAGTTCGCGAGCGTGAGCTTGCCGAGCGCCGCGCTCCACGAGGCGGGGGGCGTATCGGTCGCCGACGCGTTCGCTGCGGGGCGCAGCGGCAGCTCGATCGAGCCGTCGCGCTCGCGCTTGAACGACAGCACGGCGTCGCTGGAAGCGAGCGCCCCGACGCGCGCGCTCCTCTTCAGGAGGTCGACGTGAAGGTCCTTCGCCTCCGTGAGCGGCACGCGCCATGCACCCTTCATGGCATCGGCGTCGGCCACGCGCAGCGAATTCAGGTGCACCGTGCCGGCGAACGGATCGTACGAGGCGATGTCCGCCTC
>JBGOST010000375.1:0-3408 GCA_041476125.1 Usitatibacter sp.
CGCTCGCGCATCCAGCTTTTCTGCGCGTCCGAAAGATCGACGTAGTCGTCCACCATCCACGCGATGACCGGGGTCGCGTTGTTGTACGCGATGGTCACGTTGGAGAAGACGAGCCCCGTGAGGCTGCACGAGGCGAGGACCAACCCCGCGGCGAGGGCGAGCAGGTGAAGCGCGCGCGGCCTCACCACGGAATCGGCTTGCGATCGCGAAAGAATTGCCCGGTCGGCCCGTTGGACGGCAGAAGGCTCAGCCACACCGCGGTCTGCGCGCCCTCTTCGACCGAGCGCGGCGCCTCGTCGCCGCCCATGTCGGTGCGCACCCACCCCGGGCTCATCGAGTTCACCAGGATGCCCGTGCCCGCGACCTCCGCGGCAAGCGTGCGGGTGAGCGCGTTCAACGCCGCCTTGGAAACGCGGTAGGCGGGGCTGCCCTCGCCCATCTTCTGCAGCTGTCCCAGCCCGCTCGAGATGTTGACGATGCGCCCGTAGCGCAGCTTCGTCATGAGCGGCACCACCTCACGGCACATGCGCACGGCGCCGAAGAGATTGGTCTCGAGAGTCTCGCGCCAGATCGAGGTCGGCGTATCGACGACCTTGGCATCGGTGGACTCGGGGTACACCCCGGCGTTGTTCACCAGCACCGAGGGCGAGCCGTGCAGCTTCTCCACCTGCTCGACGAAGTGCCGCACGCTCTTGGTGTCGTTCACGTCGAGCACCAGGCCGGCGACGTGGCCGCCCGCCGCGGAGAGGCTCTCGACGGCGCGCTCGCACTTCACCTTGTCGCGCGCGCCGATCACCACGAAAAGCTCCGCCGCGGCGAGCTGCCGGGCGATCTCGTGGCCAATACCGCGGTTGCCACCGGTCACGATGGCGATTCTCTTGGAGGGCATGCGGGCTCAGGATCGATGCAACGGGCTGTATGATAACGGCACTCCACGCCTTTTTCGCACCCGCGATGCCCAAGTTGCTGCGCGCCGTCCGCCTCGATGATTCCGACGACCACATCTTTCGCTCCTGCGGCGCCGCGCGCGACGGCGACTGGGTGGTGACCGGGGGCTATGCGGTGTGCGACTTCGACGGCGCCCCCAGGTGCGATCCGGCCTGCCACTGCGAGTCTTCGTTCGTGGCGACCGGCGCGCGCACGCGCTGCTCGATCGCCGAGGTGGTCGAGGCGAGCGAGGCGGACCTCGAGGCCCAGGTGGACGCGCTCGCATGGCACCTCGTCAAGGACTGGGGTGCGCCGTCCTGGGACGCGGCACGCGAAGTCGCGGACGAAGAAATCCGCCACACCTCCGAAGTCTGCGAGACGCTCTCACCCGAGGTCTGGATCACGGTCAGGCGCAAGCGCGGCGAGGGCGGCGCAGCGCTCGAAGAGCAGTACTCGGTGTACGATCGCTTGATGATCGGCGCGCACAACCTCTGACCGTGAGCGACAACACTCCCGGCAACGATACGCAACGCGAGCTCGAGCAACGGGCGCTGCGCAACGTGCGCGGCCTGGTCGACAAGATCGACAACATCGAGTCGAAGGCGACCCGCAACCAGAAACGCATGCTGGTGGGGCTCATCGTCGGCGTGGCGGTGGTGGTCGGCGGAATCGTCGCCACGGTGGTCTACGTCTCCCACAAGCAGTCGGGAAAGCCGGTCGTCATCGACCCCAACAAGCTCCCGCCGATCCGCCCCGGGCCTCCCGCCAAGTACAAGTAGATGCTGAAGATCTGGGGCCGGCTCTCGTCGGTGAACGTGCAGAAGGTCGTCTGGTGCGCCGAGGAGCTCGGCCTCGCCTGCGAGCGCATCGACGTCGGGGGCGCATTCGGCGGCAACAACACGCCCGAATACCTCGCCATGAATCCCAACGGCCTGGTTCCCGTGATCGAGGACGACGGCTTCGTCCTCTACGAATCGAACGCGATCGTGCGCTACCTCGCGGCGCGCGACCCCGCGCATGCGCTGTGGCCGGAGGATGCGCGCAAGCGCGCCGACGCCGACCGCTGGATGGAGTGGCAATCGACTTCCTTCACCCCGGCGATGTGGGCGATCTTCTGGCAGCTGGTTCGCACCCCCGCGGAAAAGCGCGACGCGGCCGCGATCGAGGCCTCGCGCGTGAAGTCCGAGAAGCTCGCCGGGATTCTCGACGCCCACTTGTCGAAGCGGCGCTTCCTCACCGACCACGGGTTCAGCGCCGCGGACATCGTCGTGGGATGCGCCACGCACCGCTGGCTCAACCTGCCCGCCGCGCGCGAACCGCGCCCGCACCTCGAGCGCTGGTACGGCGAGCTCAAGTCGAGACCGGGCTCGCGCCAGGTGACCTCTCTGCCGATCTCCTAGAGGCTCTCTGCAGCCACGCCAGGTGCAGCACCGCGGCAAGAGGGGCGACGAAGAGCAGGATGAACGCGTACGCCGGCTGCGCGAGGCTCGCCTGCCATGCGCCTTGCTCGCCCGCGAACGCCACCGCCGCCGCGACGATGGCCCCATCGGCCGCGATCGCCGCGGGCGCCACGAAGCGACGGCCAGCGTTCACGACAAACTCGCGCAGGTCCACGTCGAGGAGGAAGGTCGCGGGCGCGTAGAGCATCGCGAAGATCGCGAGGCCCGTGAGCTCCGCGGTCGAGATCCTCGCGAACACGCCCTGCGTGGCCGCCGCGGCCACGGCCAGCCCCCACGCCGCGAGTGCCACGGCGAGAACGCGCGCGGAATGCTCCTTCGGAATGTGCTTTCTCATGGTGAGCTCCTTCAGAGGATGGGTGCGGGAGCGCCGAAGGCCGACGCCTGGCCGCGTTGCGGAGGGGGTGCGAACACCACCCGGTTGGCGATGAAATCGGCGACGTCCCGGACTACCGTGGCGTCGCGAAGGATGGCGCGGTGGCCGAGGCCCTCGGTGCGGACGAATCGAGCCCCGGGCCAGGCGCGTGCGAGCGCGAGCCCGCTCGCGATGGCGACGTCCTCATCCGAGGCGTCGTGGATCACGAGTGCGGCGGCGCGGATCCGCGCCACCGACTGCGGCAGCTCGAACTCGCTCCAGCGCAAGCCCAGCCTGCGCTCGAAGCGCTCCTGCATCGCGCCGCGGATGGATTCGGCGATGCCGAGGCGGCGCGCGAAATAGCTCGAGTAGCGCTCGAGCGAAGTCGGGGGCGCGATGAGCGCCACGCGCGCCTCCCGGCGCGTCTGGTTGAGCCATGCGGCGGCCGCGGCGGCGCCGAGCGAGTGGGCGACCAAGCCGACGACGCGGGAGCCTTGCGACTCGACGTGCGCGGCGACCGCCTCCAGGCCCTTCACGAAATGCACCAGGGTCGCTTCGCGGCCCTCGCTCAGGCCGTGGGCCGCTTGGTCGAAGACAACCACCAGGCAGCCGCATTCGAGCAGCGCGGGAACGAAGGAGCGCAGCTGCGCGCCGCGCCCCCCCCAGCCG
>JBGOST010000376.1:0-3399 GCA_041476125.1 Usitatibacter sp.
CATCTGGACGGACGAGCGCAGGGAATCGGTGCACGTCATCGACCAGGCGCGCCTGCCCTACGTGTTCGAGACGGCCAGGCTCGATACCGTGGAAGCCGTCGCCGACGCGGTGAAGACGATGCGCGTGCGCGGCGCCCCCCTGATCGGCGTGGCCTCGGCCTTCGGCATCGCGCTCGCCGTGTCGAATGACCCCTCGGACGCGTCGATCTCGAAAGCTTCCAAGCTGCTGCGCGCCACGCGCCCCACGGCCGTGAACCTCGCCTGGGCGATCGGGCGCATGCGTGAGAAGCTGAAGGACGTGAAGAAAGGCGAACGAGGGGCCGCGGCGTGGAAGGAAGCGCAGGCCATCGCCGACGAGGACGTGGCGCTGAACGAGGCCATCGGGCGCCACGGCGCCTCGCTCCTCGATCGCGAGCACGCCGCGCTCGGGCGCCCGGTGAACATCCTCACCCATTGCAATGCCGGATGGATCGCCACCGTCGACTGGGGCACGGTCACCGCGCCCCTCTTCATGGCGCACGACCGCGGCATTCCGATCCACGTGTGGGTGGACGAAACCCGCCCGCGCAACCAGGGGCTGCTCACGGCGTGGGAGCTCGCCGCCCACGGCGTGCCGCACACGCTCATCGTGGATAACGCGGGCGGGCATCTCATGCAAACCAAGCAGGTGGACCTGGTGCTGGTCGGCGCGGATCGCGTCACGCGCCGCGGCGACGTTGCCAACAAGATCGGGACCTATCTGAAGGCGCTCGCCGCGCGCGACAACAGCATCCCGTTCTACGTCGCGGTCCCCTCGCCGACGATCGACTGGGACATCGAGGACGGCATCGAGGAGATAACCATCGAGCAGCGCCCCGAGGATGAGGTGCGCATCGTGCGCGGCCTCGACGCCAAGGGCCGGCCTGCCGAGGTCACCATCGCGTCGGCCTCCACGCCAGTCGCCAATCCCGCCTTCGACGTGACGCCCCACGACCTCATCACCGGGATCATCACCGAGAAGGGCATCGCGCGGGCCTCCGAGCGCGAGCTTCTCGCCTTCTGGCCGAAGAGCGAGCAAAGCAAAGCCTACTTGACGTGAACCGCCTGGATCGCGGATTGCGGCTGGGGATGGTGCTCGCAGCGCGGCGCCTCTCGGCCGAGGGCCTGAACCCGGGCATGTCCGGCAACCTGAGCGTGCGCACCGACGGGGGATTCCTCGTGACGCCGTCGGGCGTGGCGTACGACCGGATGCATCCCGACGACCTCGTCTTCGTCGGTGCCGGCGCGGCCCCCGGAGGAGGCGAGCGCAAGCCGTCCAGCGAATGGCGCCTGCATCGCGATATCTACGCGCGCCGCCCCGAGGCCGGCGCCGTGGTCCACACCCATTCCCCCTACGCCACCACGCTCGCCTGCCTGCGCCGCTCCATTCCCGCATTCCACTACGAAGTGGCTTTTGCGGGCGGCGACGACATCCGCTGCGGGGGTTACGCCACCTTCGGCACCCAGGAGCTCTCCGACCTGGCGCTGGCGGCCCTCGATGGGCGCAAGGCTTGCCTTCTCGCCAACCACGGGGCGGTCGCCCATGGCGCCGACCTCGATGAAGCCGTCAATCTCGCGGAAAAGGTCGAGGCCCTGGCGCGGCTCTACTGGCAATCGCTGCAGGTCGCCAAACCCGTCCTGCTCGAAGGGGTCGAAATGGCGAGGGTGGTCGAGAAGTTCCGGACCTACGGCAAATAAAAGGGTCAGACTCCTTTATTCGGGGTTGAGACGATTCCCGCCGCGAATAAAGGAGTCTGACCCTTTTATTTGAGATAATTGGCGATTGGCCCGAGCCGGCGCCGCATACGAAAGCCGGCAACAAATTCGGAGGAAGTGTCGATGCACGCCCAAGCCGCACCCGTCCGTGGGGGCGCCCCGACCCGCAACGCGAAGCTCTTGAAATGGGTCGACGAGGTCGCCGCCCTGACGCAACCCGACCGGGTCCACTGGTGCGACGGTTCCGACGCGGAATACGACCGGCTGTGCGCCGGGCTCGTCGCCGCGGGTTCCCTGCGCAAGCTCGATGAAAAGCTGCGCCCGAATTCCTACCTCGCCTGGTCCGATCCTTCGGACGTGGCGCGCGTCGAGGACCGCACGTTCATCTGCTCCAGGAGCCAGGATGAGGCCGGCCCCACCAACAACTGGGTGGATCCGGTCGAGATGCGCGCGACACTCACGGGCCTCTTCAAGGGCTGCATGCGCGGCCGCACGATGTACGTGGTGCCGTTCAGCATGGGTCCGCTCGGCTCTCCCATCGCCCACATCGGCGTCGAGGTCTCCGATTCCGCCTACGTCGCGGCCAACATGAAGCTCATGACGCGGATGGGCCGCAAGGTGCTCGAAGCGCTCGGCGACAACGGCGACTTCGTCCCGGCCCTGCACTCCGTCGGCGCCCCGCTCGCCCCGGGCCAGAAGGACGTCACCTGGCCGTGCAACAAGGAACACAAGTACATCGTGCATTTCCCCGAGACCAAGGAGATCTGGTCGTTCGGCTCGGGCTATGGCGGCAATGCGCTCCTGGGCAAGAAGTGCTTCGCGCTGCGCATCGCATCGGTGATGGGACGCGAGCAGGGCTGGCTCGCGGAACACATGCTCATTCTCGGCGTGCAGACCCCGGCCGGCAACAAGCATTACGTCACTGCGGCCTTCCCTTCCGCGTGCGGAAAAACCAATTTTGCGATGCTCATTCCGCCGCGCGGATTTCGTGATGCCGGATGGAAAGTTACCACGGTCGGCGACGACATCGCATGGATCAAGCCCGGCAGCGACGGGCGTTTGTACGCAATCAATCCGGAAGCGGGATATTTTGGGGTGGCGCCGGGAACGTCGTACGAAACCAATCCGAATTGCATGGACTCGATCAAGTCGAACACGATATTCACCAACGTCGCACTGACACCTGAAGGCGACGTGTGGTGGGAAGGCATGACCAAGATCCCGCCTGCCAGGCTGATCGATTGGCAAGGCAAGGATTGGACGCCGGAGGAAGGCAAAGCTAGCGGCCGGCCCGCGGCGCATCCCAATGCACGCTTTACCGTCGCCGCAACCAACTGCCCGTCGGTAGATCCTGAATGGGACAATCCTGCCGGCGTGCCGATCTCGGCGTTTATTTTCGGCGGCCGCCGCTCCACCACCGTGCCGCTCGTCACCGAGGCGGCCAACTGGGCGGAGGGCGTTTACATGGCCGCCACGCTCGGCTCGGAAACCACGGCAGCCATTGTGGGCCAGGTTGGCGTGGTGCGCCGCGACCCGTTCGCCATGATCGCGTTCTGCGGGTACAACATGGGCGACTACTTCGGCCACTGGTTGAAGATGGGTTCCGTCGTGCCGCGGCCGCCGCAGATCTTCCACGTCAACTGGTTCCGACAGAACGCCGAGGGC
>JBGOST010000377.1:0-3388 GCA_041476125.1 Usitatibacter sp.
ATCTGCGCGCGCGACTCGATCTGGAAGACGCCGATGGTGTCAGCGCGCTGGACCATTTCGTAGACGGCGGGATCCTCGCTGGGGACAGACCCCAATTCAAGCGGGCGATATTCCTCCTGGCCCCTCGGTCCCACGAAATTGGGGTCTGTCCCCGGTTTTCTGTATCCGTTCACCAAGTCGATCGCGCGACGAATGCACGAGAGCATGCCCAGGCCCAGCACGTCGACCTTGAGCAGGCCCAGCGCATCGAGGTCGTCCTTGTCCCACTGGATCACGGTGCGGTCGGGCATCGAGGCGTTCTCGACCGGCACCAGGCGCGAGAGCCGGCGGTTGTCGATCACGAAGCCGCCGGGATGCTGCGAGAGGTGGCGCGGAAAACCAATCAGCTCCTGGGTGAGATCGATCACCTGCTGCACGACGCGATTGGAGATGTCGAACCCGGCCTCCCCGAGCCGCTTCACCATCGCGTCGCGGTCGTCCCACCACGACATCGACTTGGCGAGGAGATCGACCTGGTCGAGAGACAGGCCCAGCGCCTTGCCGACGTCGCGCAGCGCGCTCCTCGGCTGGTAGGTGATGACCACCGCGGCGATGGCGGCGCGCTCGCGGCCGTACTTGCCGTAGATGTACTGGATCACCTCCTCGCGGCGTTGGTGCTCGAAATCGACGTCGATGTCGGGCGGCTCGTTGCGCTCCTTGGAGATGAAGCGCTCGAAGAGCACCGACATGCGCCCGGGATCGACCTCGGTGATGCCGAGGCAGTAGCAGACGGCGGAATTGGCGGCCGAGCCGCGGCCCTGGCAGAGGATCTTCTGGCTGCGCGCGTAGGCGACGATATCCTGGACGGTGAGGAAGAAAGGCTCATACGCGAGCTCCTCGATGAGCTTGAGCTCATGCTCGACGGTCACGACGACTGAAGCTGGGGCGCCGCAGGGATAGCGTCGCGCGAGCCCTGCGAAGGTGAGCGCCCTCAGGTGCGTGGCAGGCGTTTCCCCGGCGGGCACCAGCTCGTCGGGATATTCATAGCGGATCTCGTCGAGCGAGAAGGTGCAGCGGCTGGCGAGATCGAGTGTGGTTGCCAGAAGGCGCGGCGGATAAATGTTGGAAAGCCGGCCGATGGAGCGCAGGTATCGCTCGCCATTGGGGTGGAGCTTGCGTCCGGCTTCGGCAAGCGGGCACTTGAGGCGGATCGCGGTCATCACGTCCTGGAGCCGCTTGCGCGCCCTCGCGTGCATGTGGGCGTCACCCGCTGCCACGCAAACGAGGCCCGCTTTCGCCGCGACGGCTTCGATCGACGCGATGCGCGCCGCGTCGTCGGGGCCGCGATGCAGTTCGATGGCGGCCCACGCGTTGTCGGGGAAATGGGTTGCGACCCAAGCGGCCTCATCTTCATTGGGCGTATCGCCAGGAATCCAGAGTGCAGCGAGATTTGCTCCCTCTCCTGGTTCTCCCTCTCCCTTGGGAGAGGGTCGGGGTGAGGGTAGTGGCTGGGGAGAGGGTGCTGCCAGGTTATCTCGTGTAATTCGATACGTCCCCTTCTGCGCCGCGCGCCTCGCCTGCGTGATGAGCTCGCAGAGGCGCTCGTAGCCGCGAATGTGCGTGGCCAGCAGCACGAGCTTCAAGCCATCGACGAGAGTCAGCTCCGAGCCGATGATGAGCTTCAGCTTCAGGTCCTTCGCGGCGACATGCGCGCGAACGACGCCCGCGACCGAGCACTCGTCGGTGATGGCGAGCGCGCGATATCCCAGCTCGGCCGCGCGGTGAACCAGCTCTTCCGGGTCGGAGGCTCCGCGCAGGAAGGTGTAGTTGGTGACGCAATGCAGCTCGGCGTAGCCGGGGATCACGAGAACACTCCGTGCATGTACCAGGCCTGCGCATTGCGATGCTCGCGAAAGATCCAGAACGTCTCGCCGCGCGGGTTCGAGGCCACGTAGTAATCGCGGCTCACTTCGGCGCCATCCCACCAACCCGCCTCGATGCGCTCGGGGCCGGCCACCATGCCAAGCGTTCCCTGGTAACTGGGGGAGCCTTCCTGCGTGATGAGGCGTTGCGGGCGATGCAGCAACCAGGTGGGCCTTGAAGCAGGAAAAGAAAATGGGGTCAGGTTACTTTTTCCGCTATTTGGGAAAAGTAACCTGACCCCATTTTCGGGGCGGTGATCGTCGGCGATCGCAATGCCGAAAACGCGCTCGCCTCCGAGACGCGCAGCCAGGCGCTCGATCAAGCGCTGGCGATCGGCCGCCTGCTCCTTAGCACCGGGAAGCCACGTCGATTCGCGCGGGACGTAGGCGAGCAAAGCCTCGGCGTGCAGGGCGAGGCCGATCGTGGGAGCTGAGAGCGTGAGGCGGCCCAGCCTCTCGCGCGCGATGGTGAGGATGAAATCCGCCTCGCGTTCCGGGGAGGCGAAGTCGAGTGCCACGCGAGTGCGGGACTTGCGCCCATGCTCGAGAACCAGCGTGAGGTGGTGCACGCCGGCGCCGCGGCCGCGCAGCGCGCCCTCGAATTCGACGAGCATGCGGCGCAGCGGAAACAAGAGCGCCTCGACCCCGTCGGCTTCGGCGGGCAATTCGAGGCGCGAGCGAAAACGCGGTGGCGCGGCATAAGGAACGCGCGGATCGGCGAGATGCCCCACCAGCCGATCGAGGGAAGCGACGATTTCGGGCCCGAAGCGTTTCGCGATGCCCTCGTGAGGCAGCTCCAGCATGTCGCGCAGGCGAAGGACGCCGAGATCGGTCAAGCGCGCGAGGGTTTTCTCCGGCCAGTCGAGAAGAAAGAGCGGAAGGTCCGCGACACGCGCGCACAGATCCGCGATCTCGAGGCAGGTGCGCACTTGCAGGCCGCGCGCCTCGGCCCGCGCGAAGAGGCGGGCCGCGAGCGGCGTGGGCGCGATGCCGATCGTGGCGTGAAAGCCCAGCTCGTGGATGCCGCGTCGAATGGTCGAAGTGAGCTTCGCATGCCCTTCGAACAGTCTCAGGCTTCCCGCGACCTCGAGCACGATCCCCTGCCCGTCGAGGCTCACCATGGGAGTGAACTGCGCGGCCCATGCGGCGAGGCGCTCGAGAGCTTCGCGCTCGACGGGAAGGTCGCGCGCGATGACGCGCAGATTTCCGGCGAGCGCCTTGGCCGCGGCGACCGCCTGCCCCTCGCGAATGCCGGCCTCGCGTGCCGCTTCGTTCGCGTTGCAAACAAGGGGACGCTGCGTGGTGCCTTCGGAGATCACCAGCGGCTCGGTCGACGCGCCCCCGCGCTCGGCGATTTGAAGAGGCAATGCGGGCAACTCGAGCGCGACCCAGAGCATGGAACGACTTCAGGCAGCGATGAAATGAACGGCCGCGAGACTCGAGGAAGTAAAGGCACCCTCTCCCCCCGAGGGGGCTCTCCCTCTATC
>JBGOST010000378.1:0-3384 GCA_041476125.1 Usitatibacter sp.
CAGGCCGTCGTCGCGAAGGTAGCGCTTGACCTGCCCGTAGAACTCCTCGGAGAAGAGGGTCGAGACCCCGCTCACCCACGGGTTCGACGGCTCCGAGACGATGACGTCATAGCGCTTGCCGTGCGCGGCGAAGAAGGTCTTCGCATCCTCGATGTGGATGCGGCTGCGCGGGTCGGCAAAGGCGCGGCGGTTGGCGGGATCGAAGAGTCGCGCGCCTTCGACCATCATGCGCTCGATCTCGATGGTGTCGACCTCGGTGACCGCGGGGCTACCCAGCAGCGTGTGGGTCGTGAGGCCCGAGCCCAGCCCGATGTTGGCGATGAGCTTGGCGCCGGGCTTCATCGCGAGCGGCAAGGCGCCCGCGAGGACCATGGTCGGCTCGTCGATCGAGGCACTCGCGTTGGGATCGATCTCGATCGCGGCGTCCACCTTGCCGTTGGTGCGGATGGATCTCTTGGTGGAGTTGTCGACCACCGCGATGGTCGCCGTCTTGCCGTCGCGGTAGAAACGCACCGTGCTCGTCGCCGGATCGTCGAACATGCCGTGGCGGAACACTCCGGAGCTCATGCGCAGCAGGTTGAGGTCGGTCGTGACGAATGCGATCAAGGCGACCAGCACCGCGACCCCGCTCACCGCGTAGGCGCGTGGACGCCGCCCCGCGCCCATGCCGACGATGAAGATGAGCGCACCCACGCCCACGTCGAGGAGCGCTCCCATGCCCGTGAGGCCTTTGACGCCCAGCCACTCCATGCCCAGGTGCGTGGCGAAAGCCGCACCCACGATGCACCCGGCGGTGTTGGCGCCGTAGACCCTGCCGATCGACGCCTCGCCGTGACCGCGCGAGGTGAGCGCGTGGGTGGCCAGGGGCAACGTGATGCCGGCGCAGAAGGCGGTGGGCAGCATCACCACCATCGAGGCCACGAGTCCCGCCACCGTGATCAGCACATACCCGCCGTCGGTGCGCGCGGTGGACTGCATCATCCACTGGATGAACTCGAGCACGCCGCCGTACACCCAGAGCGCATAGATGGCGAAGACCGCCTTGGCGAGCAGCAGCGCGGCAAGCCAAGCGATGTCGTTGGAAAGGCGCCCGATGCGGTTGCGGAACCAGAAGGCGCCCAGCGACATGCCGAGGATGAAGGCCGCGAGCATGACCTCGAAGGCGTGCGTCGAGGCGCCCAGGCCCAGCGTGAGCATGCGGATCCAGGTGATCTCGTAGATGAACGACGCCGCGCCCGTGGCGAAGGCGAGGAGCAGGATCGCCCGCGCCACCGCCTTGCCGTGGGCCTCGCCTTGCTCGCGGGGCGCCACCGGAATGGCGACCGCGGGCGCGAAGCGCCGCGTGATGAGCCACACCATGAGGGCCAGCGCCACGTTGAGCAGGCCCGCGGTGAGGATCGTTCCCGGCAACCCGAAGCGATCGATGAGGTAGAAGCCGCTCGCGAGGACGCCTGCCGCCGCGCCGAAACTGTTGGTGAAGTAGAGCATCGAGAGCGCGCGAGCGCTCGACTCGGGGTAGAGGCGGATGATCCCGGCGCTCATCAGCGGGAACGTCGTGCCGAGCAGGACCGAGGCGGGCAGGATCAGGACCGAGGCAAGCCCCCACTTGAACAGGTCCGCGCCCCCGCCGCCCATCGCCGGAAGCACCGTATCGAAGGCCCAGCCGGTCGCGACCTGGAAAACGCGGTGGAAGACGATCGCGAGCAAGCCGATGCCGAGCTCCGCGATGGCGTAGCCCAGGAGCAGGTTGGCGATGCGTTGCGTGAAGCGGCTCACGAGCCACGCGCCCAGCGCCATGCCGCCCATGAAGATCGCCAGCACCAGCGTCTGCGCGTAGGCCGCGTGCCCGAGGAAGAGCTTGAGGTAGTGGCTCCAGATCGATTCGTAGATGAGGCCTGCGAACCCGGAGAGAGTGAACAGGGCAAAAAAAACGCCGACGGGCACGCGTGTCGTCATGGGAGATGCGGGAATCGAAGTTTCAGGAGGCTACGGCTTGTAGCCGGGGATCTTCTTCTCGTCGACCTCGTCGATCTGCTCGGGGTCGAGGAACTCGCGGGCGTAGCGCAGGTAGACCTTGTCGCGCACGAAGACGTCGAAGAGCTCCGGATCGACGTGCCCGTTTTCCTTCATGCGACCCAGGATTCCCAGCGATTCGGACAGGGTCTTGCCGGGCTTGTAGGGACGATCCCTCGCGGTGAGGGCCTCGAAGATGTCGGCGATGCCCATCACGCGCGCCTGCACGCTCATCTGCTCGCGGGTCAGCCCCTTCGGATAGCCTTTGCCGTCCATGCGTTCATGGTGCCCACCGGCGTACTCGGGCACGCACGTGAGGTGCCGGGGCCAGGGGAGCGCTTCGAGCATCTTGATGGTCGCCACGATGTGGTGGTTGATGATCTCGCGCTCGCCGGGGCTCAACGTGCCGTAGGCGATGTTGAGGTTGTCTTCCTCGTCCTTGGTGAGGAAGCGCTCGAGCTCGCCGCGCTCGTTGCGCCACTGATATTTTGCGATCTGCGACACGCGCGCCTGGTCCTCGGGCTTCATGCGCTCGCTACCGATGTTGGTGCGGCGCAGGAACCCGCGGTCGTCGTCGTACTGGCGGATCTTCTCCGCGTAAGCCTCCTCGGCGCGCCGCACGCTCGCCTCGTCGTGGGCCTCGAGGGCGCGCACCTTGCCGCGCAGCATCTCGATCTCGGCCTCGCGCTTGAGCGCCTCGAAGCGCGTGGCCACGAGCTCGATGCGGTCGAAGATGGTCTGCAGCTTGGTCGCCTTGTCGACGACGTGCACCGGGGTGGTGATCTTGCCGCAGTCGTGCAGGAGCCCCGCGATCTTCAGCTCGTAGCGGTCCTTCTCCGACATGCGGAATTCGTTGAGCGACCCGGTGGAGGCGTTGTGCGCGGCCTCCGCCAGCATCATGGTGAGCGTCGGCACGCGCTTGCAGTGCCCGCCGGTATAGGGGCTCTTCTCGTCGATCGCGGTGTTGATGAGCTCGATCAGCGATTCGAACAGGACCTCCAGCTGCTGGATGAGAAGGCGGTTGGTGAGGGCGATGGCCGCCTGCGAGGCGAGCGACTCGGCGAGGCGCTGGTCCTCCTCGCCGAAGGTGGTGACGCACCCCGTGGCCGCGTCGATGGCGTTGAGCAGCTGAAGAACGCCGATGATGTCGCCCTCGTGGTTCTTCATCGGCACGGTGAGGAACGAAGTCGAGCGGTAGCCGGTGCGCTTGTCGAAGTTGCGCGTACCGGAGAAATCGAAGCCTTCCTCGAGGTAGGCATCGGCGATGTTCACCGTGCGCTGCATGAGCGCGGCGTAGGCCGCGATCATCGTGTAGTTGGGCTTGCCGTCCTTGTCGTGCAGCGGGATCGGATAGAACGGCACCGCGTTGCC
>JBGOST010000379.1:0-3375 GCA_041476125.1 Usitatibacter sp.
AGGCATCCCCTCGTGCAGGCGATCGTCGACGCTTACGACAAGCGTTCCAAGTCGAAGAAGTCGTGAGCGTGGCGCGCGTCGCGCTCGTGGTCCAGCGCGCCTCGCGCGCCGCGCACATTCCCGCCGACCGCGTGCTGCGAAAGTGGGCGCGCGCCGCGTTGAAGCGCGGGGCGGTCATCACGCTGCGTTACGTGGGCGAGGCCGAGGGGCGGCGGCTCAACCGCGAGTTCCGCGGCAGGGATTACGCCACCAACGTGCTCACTTTCGCCTACTCGAAGGCGCCGCTCTCGGCAGACATCGTGATCTGCGCGCCGGTGGTCGCGCGCGAGGCGCGCAGCCAGGGCAAGGCGCTCGCGGCCCATCATGCGCACCTGCTGGTCCACGGCCTGCTGCATCTCGAAGGCCTCGACCACGAGCGCGCGCGAGACGCCGCTCGCATGGAGAAGCGCGAGCGCGCGATCCTCGGCAAGCTTGGATTCGGCGACCCGTATTGACCCTCTCCCCGGCGAGGGAGCACTTCCCTGCACGCTTTCAGCCAGCTTGCTAGAGTATTCGTCCGCCAAGCCCCCTCAACTGCATGAACGAACCCGCGAAGCCGAGCCTGCTCGAGCGCCTTTCCACGCTGTGGTTGCGCGAGCCCGAGGATCGGGAACAGCTGATCGGGCTGCTGCATTCGGCGTTCGAGCGCCGCATCCTCGACGCCGAGGCGTTGTCGATGATCGAAGGGGTGCTGCAGGTCTCCGAGACGCAGGTGCGCGACGTGATGATCCCGCGGTCGCAGATGGACATGATCGACGTGGCGGAGAGCCCGGAGAAGTTCATCCCGTTCGTGATCGAGAAGGCGCACTCGCGCTTTCCCGTGTTCGAGGACGATCGCGACAACGCGATCGGCATCCTGCTCGCCAAGGACCTGCTGCGCTTCTATGCCGAGGAAAGCTTCAACGTCCGCGAGATGCTGCGTCCCGCGGTGTTCGTTCCCGAGGCCAAGCGCCTGAACGTGCTGTTGAAGGAGTTCCGCGCCAATCGCAACCACATCGCCATCGTCGTGGATGAGTATGGCGGGGTCTCGGGCCTGGTCACCATCGAGGACGTGATCGAGCAGATCGTCGGCGACATCGAGGACGAATACGACTTCGACGAGACCGAGGACAACATCCTGCTGGACCGCAGCGGCCGCTACCGGGTGAAGGCGGTCACCGAGATCGCGGACTTCAACAACCACTTCGGATCGTCGTTCTCCGACGCGGACCACGATACGGTGGGCGGGCTCGTGGTGAGCCGCTTCGGGCGGCTGCCCAAGCGGGGCGAGACGACCGTCGTCGACGGCTACACATTCCAGGTCCTGCGCGCCGACAGCCGCAAGATCCACTCCGTCCTCGTCGACAAGCCGAAGCCGAAGGAGCCCAAGTGAGGCGAGCGGTGAGCGCGTCGCCGGCTCAATCGGCGACGCGGATCGTCGCGCGCGGGTTGCTGCTCCCGGCGCTCGCCGGGGCCGCGTGCGTCTTCGCCTTCGCGCCTTTCCATGCCTGGCCGGTGGCCCCGCTCGCCCTTGCCTTGCTCTTCCACGTCTGGGCCTGGAGCGGCTCCGCGCTCCAGGCCGCGCTCTCGGGATTCGCTTTCGGCCTGGGCTATTTCCTCGCCGGCGTCTCGTGGGTCTTCGTGAGCCTGCACTACTTCGGCGCGATGCCCGTGGTGCTCGCCGCGATCGCGACCTTTCTCTTCTGCACCTACCTCGCGATCTTCCCCGCGCTTGCGGGCTATGCCGCGGTGCGCCTCGGCCGAGCTTCCCCGTCGCATCGCCTTCTCGCGGCCGCGCCGGCGTTCGCCGCCCTCGAGTGGCTGCGTGGCACGCTCTTCACCGGCTTTCCGTGGCTCACGATGGGAACGTCGCAGGCGCCGTCGAGCCCGCTCGCGGGATACGCGCCGCTCGCCGGCGCCTATGGGGTCTCGCTCGCGGTCGGGCTCGCCGCGGCCGCCCTCGCGGCGATCGTCGCGAGCTTTGCGTGGTCGCGCGCGCGCTACGCGCTCGTTGCGGGGCTGGGCGCGCTGTTCCTGGTCGGAGGATTGAGCCGCGCCGTTGCCTGGACCGAGCCCGCGGGGCCGCCGGTCACCGTGGCGCTGCTGCAGGGAAACATCCCGCAGCAGATGAAGTGGCGCGAGGAAGTGCGCATGCGCACCCTCGAGGAATACCGCCGCATGGTTTTCGCGTCGCGCGCGACCGTGGTCGTGCTCCCCGAGACCGCGCTGCCCGCGTTCTTAGACGATCTTCCCGCCGAATATCTCGAAAGCCTGCGCGAGCACGCGCGCCGGACGGGCAAGGAAATCCTCATGGGCACCGTCGAGCGCGAATCCCGCGGCCCGGAATCCGACTACTACAACAGCGTCGTGCGCGTCGATCGGGAGTCCGCGCCCCGCTATCGCAAGCGCCACCTGGTCCCGTTCGGCGAGTTCATCCCGCCGGGCTTCAAATGGGTGCTCGCGATCCTGAAGATTCCGTTGAGCGATTTCGGCCGCGGCCCGGAGCGCCAGCCGCCGATCGTCGCCGGGAATACGAGCTTCGGCGTGGCGATCTGCTACGAGGACATCTTCGGCGAGGAAGTGATCGACGCGCTTCCCGCCGCGCAGGTGCTCCTCAACGTGAGCAACGACGCGTGGTTCGGGGAGTCGTTCGCGGCGGAGCAGCACCTGCAGGCCTCGCAGATGCGCGCTTTGGAAACGGGGCGCTGGATGGTGCGCGCGACCAATACCGGCGCCACGGCCGCCATCGACGAGCGCGGGCAGGTCGTCGCGCGCCTGCCCAACTTCACCGCGGGAACCCTCATCGCATCCGTCGTTCCCCGCAAAGGGTCGACACCCTACACCTGGTGGGGAAATGCGGCCGCCCTGGCCCTCTGCGCCGCGTTGCTCGCCGCTGCGCGGCTCGCTCGCCGCTAGCTACGCCGCGCGGCAGCGCAGCAGGAATTGCTCCACGCACAGCTCGTAGAACTCCCGCTGGGTGAGGTCGTCGAGGACGACGCGCCCCGCGCGCACCGAAACCTTCTCCTGGTGGCGATTTTTCTCGTAGAGCGCGACCAGCGCCGGCGAGAGGTTCGCCGACGAAGCCTCGAGCCGGTAGCCCGTCTCCTCGAGCATCTGTTTGATCTCCGTGAAGGTGAAGAAGCGCAGGTGCGTCACGTCCAGCAGCCCGAGCTCGCGATACGTCCATCGGCCGTTGAGGACCAGGTCACTCACGACCTGGAGGTTGCGCACATTCGGGATCGACGCGAGGACCTGCGCGCCGGGAGCGAGCGCGGCCTTCAGGCGCAACAGGAGCTGCCATGGGTTTACCAAGTGCTCGAGGATGTCGGCGGCGATGACGGCATCGAAACCCCCGGC
>JBGOST010000380.1:0-3374 GCA_041476125.1 Usitatibacter sp.
AAAGCGCCGCCCGGGAGCAGAACGGCCGCTGCGCTCGCGCTTGCGGTACCCACGCCTCGCCAAGACACGACGGCGGCTGCGGAACTAGCCGCACAGCATTGACCCTCTCCCCGGCCCTCTCCCAAGGGAGAGGGAGAAAATCAGGAGACGAGATGGGTGGAGCGCTGCTCGACGAACGCGGGAGGGGGAGGGGAACCCGTCGAGACGGTCATGACTTCGAAGGCGTCGTCGGTGACGAGCACGGTGTGCTCCCACTGCGCGGAGAGCGAGTGGTCGGCGGTGACGATGGTCCAGCCGTCGGCGAGCTGGCGGATATCGCGCTTGCCGGCGTTGATCATCGGCTCGACGGTGAAGGTCATCCCCGGGACGAGCTTGAGCCCCATGCCCGGGCGACCATAGTGCAGGATCTGCGGCTCCTCGTGGAAGCGCCTGCCGATGCCGTGGCCGCAGAACTCGCGCACCACGCTGAAGCCGTTGGACTCCGCGTGCTTCTGGATCGCGAAGCCGATGTCGCCGAGCGTGGCGCCTGGACGCACCACCGCGATGCCCTTCCACATGCACTCGTAGGTCACTTCGCACAGGCGCCGCGCTTGCACCGAGGGCTCGCCCACGTAGAACATGCGGCTCGTGTCGCCGTGCCATCCCTCCTTGATCACGGTGATGTCGATGTTGACGATGTCGCCGTTGCGAAGGACCTTGTCGCCCGGCACCCCGTGGCAGACCTGGTGGTTCACCGACGTGCAGATCGATTTCGGATACGGGCGATGGCCGGGCGGGGCGTAGTTGAGGGGCGCGGGCACGGTGCCCTGCACGCCGACCATGTAGTCGTGGCACAGCTTGTCGAGCGTCCCGGTGGAGACACCGGGCTTCACGTGAGGCGTGATGTAGTCGAGGACCTCCGCGGCGAGACGGCCCGCGATGCGCATTTTCTCGACGTCGTCGGCGGTTTTCAGGGACGAGGACACGGGTTTCTATCGATCGGCGAAGCGCGAATTATACCGTTAGGCGCGGCCCCGGTCCCACGGTTCCAGCCGCTCGGAAATGTTTGAAAGAAGGCTCTTTTTCGCGCTATAATAGCCTGCTATCCGGGCTCGTTTCGCTGACTCATCCGGAAATCCACACCCCGCCAAGGTCAAGGTGCCGCGCTTTTTTGACTTGAAGCTAAGTTAGCAGCCGGTAATCGACGGGGGAGGCCAACCTTACCGACAGGAGTAACTGCATGTCCGTCACCATGCGCCAGATGCTGGAGGCCGGCGTTCATTTCGGCCACCAGACGCGCTACTGGAATCCCAAGATGGCTCCGTACATCTTCGGGGCCCGCAACAAGATCCACATCATCAACCTCGAGAAATCGCTTCCGATGTACCAGGAAGCGCTGAAGTACGTGCGCCAGCTCACCGCCAACAAGGGGCAGATCCTCTTTGTCGGGACGAAGCGGCAGGCGCGCGAGATCGTGAAGGAAGAAGCGCAGCGCGCCGGCGCGCCCTACGTGGACTATCGCTGGCTGGGCGGAATGCTCACCAACTTCAAGACCGTCAAGCAATCGATCAAGCGGCTGAAGGAGATGGACCAGATGGTCGCCGACGGCTCGATCGAGCGCTTGTCGAAGAAGGAGCAGCTGCTGAACCAGCGCGAGCGCGAGAAGTTCGAGCGCTCGCTGGGCGGCATCAAGGACATGGGCGGGGTTCCGGACGCGCTCTTCGTGATCGACGTGGGCTTCCACAAGATCGCGGTCACCGAAGCCAAGACGCTCGGCATTCCCATCGTCGGCGTGGTCGATTCGAACAACTCGCTCGACGGCATCGACTACGTGATCCCCGGCAACGACGACTCCACGCGCGCCATCCGCCTCTACGCCCGCGGCGTGGCGGACGCGATCCTCGAGGGCCGCAGCCAGGTCATCAACGAGATGGTGGCGCCCAGCAGCACCGAGGACTTCGTCGAGGTCGAGGAAGCCCCGAAGTCCTGAGCGCTCTTACCGGGCCCGATTGAGAAAAGGGGCGCGAAGCCCCTTTTTTTGCATAACGAATCTGGAGCAATTGGAAAATGGCGGAAATCACCGCGGCATTGGTCAAGGAACTGCGCGAGCTCACCGGGCTCGGCATGATGGAATGCAAGAAGGCGCTCGAGGAATCGGGCGGGGACATCAAGAAGGCCGAGGAGCTGCTGCGCATCAAGAGCGGCGCCAAGGCAAGCAAGGCGGCCTCGCGCGTGGCCGCCGAAGGCGCGATCGGCGCATGGCGCTCGCCTGACGCGAAGCTGGGCGCCATGGTCGAGGTGAATTCGGAGACCGATTTCGTCGCGCGCAACCCGGAGTTCGCCGCGTTCGCGAGCTCCCTGGCGGAGCTCGTCGCCAAGGCCGGACCCAAGGATGTCGCAGCTCTCGGCGCCCTGAAGCTCGGCGGCAAGACGGTCGAGGAAACCCGCCAGGCGCTGGTGCAGAAGATCGGCGAGAACATCACCGTGCGCCGCTTCGAGCGCATTCAGACCGACGCCACGTTGGCCCAGTACATCCACGGCGTGAAGATCGGCGTGACGGTCGAGTTCGAGGGTGAGGAAGCGGCGGGCAAGGACGTCGCGATGCACGTCGCGTTCGCCAAGCCGCAGTTCCTATCGCGCAGCGAGGTCGCCCCTGAGGTGATCGCGCGCGAGCGCGCGATCCTCGAGGCGCGCGCCAAGGAGTCCGGCAAGCCGCCCGAGATCGTCGCCAAGATGGTCGAGGGCGGCATCAACAAGTTCCTCGCAGAGATCACGCTCTTGGGGCAGCCTTTTGTGAAGGACGACAAGCTTACCGTCGAGAAGATGCTCGCGGCGAGGAACGCCCGCGTTCGCGGCTACCGCTTCCTGGTGGTGGGCGAGGGGATCGAAAAAAAAAGCAGTGACTTCTCCACCGAAGTCGCCGCGATGACGAAGAGCGCGGCATGAAAGTCGTGGGCGCTCCGCGCACCGAGCCCAATCCGCCCGCGCAGCCGGCCTATCCGCGCATCCTCCTCAAGCTCTCGGGGGAAGCGCTGATGGGCGGCGACGCCTTCGGCATCAACCGCGAGACGGTCGACCGCATCGTGGGCGAGGTGAAGGAGGTCTCCGAACTTGGCGTGCAAGTAGGCATCGTGATCGGCGGGGGCAACATCTTCCGCGGAGTGTCGCAGGGTGCGGCCGGCATGGACCGCGCTACCGCCGACTACATGGGCATGCTTGCCACCGTCATCAACGCGCTGGCTCTCGCCGACGCGATGAACCGCGGCGGCCTGGTGGCGCGCGTGCAATCGGCGCTCAGCATCGAGCCCGTGGTCGAGCCCTATATCCGCGGCAAGGCGATTCGCTACCTCGAGGAGGGAAAGATCGTCATCTTCGGCGCCGGCACGGGCAACCCG
>JBGOST010000381.1:0-3373 GCA_041476125.1 Usitatibacter sp.
AGCTGGGACACGAGGTCATCGTGTTCGATTACGCCCCGAGCCCGCTCGACAAGTTGCGCCAGCGCCTTTTCAAGCCGTCCGGGGAAGTGCGCGCCCCCGTCAACCGCAGGCTGCGCCGCGCGATCGACAGGGAGCGCCCCCAACTCTTCGTGACGCTCTTCGGGTTCGACGTCTCGAGCGAATCGCTCGAGTTCATGCGCGCGAGGAAACTCGCGAGCGTGTGCTGGTGGATCAACGATCCTTTCCAGTTCGAGCGTTCCCTGAAGAAAGCTCCTTTCTACGATTTCGTCTTCAGCAACTCCTCGGTCTCGCCGCTCGACTACCGCCGCGCGGGGGTTCGCAACGCGCATTTCCTGCCGACGGCCTGCGCGCCCGCGGTGCACCGGACGGTGCCCGCGTTCGAACCCTATCGCTGCGAAGTCTGTTTCGCCGGCGACTGGAGCCCGCTGCGCGAGCGCGTGATGGAAGGACTCGCGGCGCGATTCGAGACGCGGATCTTCGGTCCGTGGTCGAGGAAGCTCGCAGCCGACTCCCCTTTGCGCGCGAAGCTCGTGAACGGCTTCTTCTCGCCCGAAGAGATGGCCACGATGTTCGCGAGCGCGCAGGTGGTGCTCAACGTCCACACCTGGTTCGGCGAGTTCGATCACGGGCTCAATCCCCGCCTGTTCGAGGCCGCCGGTTGCGGCTCGTACCAGCTGGTCGACTGGAAGCAGGAGATCCCGCGGCTCTTCGAAGTCCCCGCCGAGGTCGTCTGCTATCGCGACCTCGCCGAGATTCCCGACCGCGTCGCCGCGGCCCTCGCCGATCCCGCGGCGGCGCGCGAAACGGGCGCCGCCGCGCAGCGTCGCGCGTATCGTGACCACACTTACCGCGCCCGGATGGCGACGTTGCTGGAAATCGTCGGCCGCGCCGGCGCCTGAACCTCTTCTCCATGCCCATCAGACACGCCACCGCAGCCGACCTCCCCGCCATCGTCGCCATCTACAACGCATCGATCCCGGGGCGCATGTCCACGGCCGACCTGGAGCCGGTGACGGTGGCCGAGCGCGAAGAGTGGTTCAGGGCCTTCGATCCGCAATCGCGTCCCCTGTGGATCTTCGAATCCGAACGCAAACCGGCGGGTTGGCTCGGCCTGCGTTCCTTCTACGGCCGTCCCGCGTATCACCGCACGGTCGAGTCCGCGGTCTTCGTGGCGCCCGAGCACCAGCGCGAGGGGGTTGCGCGAAAGCTCCTCTCCCACGCCCTCGAGGAATGCCCGCGGCTGGGAATTTCCAACGTGCTCGCCTTCGTCCTTGCCCACAACATGCCGAGCGTCACGCTCTTCGAGGCGCACGGCTTCGGGCGATGGGGCCTGCTGCCGCGCGTTTGCGAGATGGACGGCGTGGAGCGCGACGTGTTGATTCTCGGGCGCCGGCTCTAGGCTCCGCTAGAATCGACGCTGCGCCGCATGAAGACCTACCTCGACCTCCTGCGCCACGTTCGCGACCGCGGCGCGCGCAAAGACGACCGCACCGGAACCGGCACGCTCTCGGTATTCGGCTACCAGATGCGCTTCGACCTGGCCGCGGGCTTTCCCCTGCTCACGACCAAGAAGATCCACACCAAGAGCGTGATCCACGAGCTTCTCTGGTTCCTGAAGGGAAGCACCAACGTCGCCTACCTGCGCGAGAACGGCGTCACGATCTGGGACGAATGGGCCGATGCGCGCGGCGAGCTGGGCCCCGTCTACGGCTACCAATGGCGATCGTGGCCCGCTCCGGACGGCAGCCACATCGACCAGATCGCGCAAGTGGTGGACCAGATTCGTCGCAACCCGAGCTCGCGCCGCCTCATCGTGTCGGCGTGGAACGTGGCCGACATCCCGAAGATGGCGCTCGCGCCCTGCCACGCGCTCTTCCAGTTCTACGTGGCCGACGGGCGGCTCTCGTGCCAGATGTACCAGCGCAGCGCCGACATCTTCCTCGGCGTGCCCTTCAACATGGCTTCCTACGCGCTGCTCACCTTGATGATGGCCCACGTCACCGGGCTCAAGCCCGGAGAGCTCGTGCACACGCTGGGCGATGCCCACCTGTACCTCAACCACCTCGATCAGGCCGATGAGCAACTGCAGCGAACCCCCCGGGCGCCTCCCGTGATGAAACTCAATGCCGCGGTGAAGGATCTCTTCGCGTTCCGCTTCGAGGATTTCACGCTCGAGGGCTACGATCCGGCCCCGGCGATTCGCGCCCCGATCGCGGTCTGACCCTCGATGCGCTATTCGCTAGTCGTCGCCATGGCGCGCAACCGCGTGATCGGGCGCGACAACGCGCTGCCGTGGCGCTTGCCGGCCGACCTGGCGCACTTCAAGAAGGTCACCATGGGCCGTCCTGTCGTGATGGGCCGCAGAACCTACGAGTCGATTGGAAAGCCCTTGCCGGGCCGCTTGAATCTCGTGGTTACCCGCAAACACGATTACCGCGCGCCCGGATGCACGGTGGTCCCCTCGCTCGACGCCGCATGGCAGGCGGCCGGGGAGGCCGACGAGGTCTGCGTCATCGGAGGCACATCGCTATTCCGCGAGGCGCTGCCCGTCGCGAGTGTCATTCACCTGACCGAGGTCGAAGCCGACGTCGAGGGCGACACCTACTTCCCGGATTTCGACCGCGGCGAGTGGACCGAGACCGAGATCGCGCGACATGCGGCGGACGAGCGGCACGCGTATCCGTTGCGAATCCTTCGGCTCGATCGCAAGGATGCAGGCAGGACGCGACGCTAGAAGAGGCCCGGTCCGCGCTCGATGCGGCGCGAGAACTTGCTCACGACCACCCCGTTGGAATCGAAGTTGACCGAGAAGACCGCGAGATATCCCCAGGTGTCCTTGTAGCGATAGCCCCACGAATCCTGGTTGAGCCGCGCGAAGAACTGGGTTTCCCCGGGGGGGCCGATCATCCGCAGGACATCATCGCGCGTGAGTCCGGGCTGGATGGTGCTGAATGTGCCGTCGGTGAGGGCCTGCCTCACGCCTTCCAGCGTCCCGTCCTTGCCGAGGCGCGCCATGTAGGTCGTCGTTCCCAGCGGGCCGTGCGGATAGGCGAGAACCTTCGAGCCGTCCGCATCGGCAAGCTCGACGGCCGGAGCGCCCATCACGCTGCGCACCTCGGACTCGCTGGACGCGCCCGCACGCAGCGTGTGCCCGTCATAGGCGGCGCACGCGGTAAGGCCAAGGGCCAGGGCGAGGCAGAGAACTGTCTTCATGACCTGTAGACCGAGATTCCGGCAGTCCGTTTCCACGTCAACAGCGACCGCGGGGGAAATAGTCCACTTGCTGGATTGGTAGGGCGTACTGGATTCGAACCAGTGACCACCGGATTAAAAGTCCGCTGCTCTACCAGCT
>JBGOST010000382.1:0-3351 GCA_041476125.1 Usitatibacter sp.
AGGGTTCGGAGATCGGCTCGACGTTGCTCGACGATCCGCGCGTGGCCGCGATCACGTTCACCGGCTCCGTCGGCACCGGCAAGCGTGTCGCGGAAGCGGCGCTCAAGCGCATGGCCAAGTTCCAGCTCGAGATGGGCGGGAAGAACCCGATGGTGGTGCTGGACGACGCCGACCTCGAGGTCGCCGCCAACTGCGCGGTGCAGAGCGGCTTCTTCTCCACCGGACAGCGCTGCACCGCCGCCTCGAAGGTGATCGTCACCGAAGGCATCCATGACCGCTTCGTCGCCGCCGTCATCGAGAAGATGAAGGCCTTGAAGATCGACGACGCGCGCAAGAAGGGCACCGACATCGGCCCCGTTGTCGACGACCGCCAGCTAGCGCAGGACCTCGACTATGTCGGCATCGGCCAGAAGGAAGGCGGCCGGCTCGCCTTCGGCGGCGAGCGTGTCGAGAAGAACGCCGAGGGACAGCCCGGATTCTGGATGAGGCCCGCGCTCTTCGTCGATACCAAGCCCGACATGCGCATCAACCGCGAGGAGATCTTCGGTCCCGTGCTGAGCGTACTGCGCGTGAAGAACTACGATGAAGCGCTTGCGCGCGCGAACGACAACGAATTCGGGCTCACCGCCGGCATCGCGACGACTTCGCTCAAGCACGCGACCCACTTCAAGCGCCACGCCCAAGCCGGCATGGTGATGGTGAACGTGCCGACGGCGGGTGTGGACTACCACGTCCCCTTCGGCGGGCGCAAAGGCTCGAGCTACGGTCCGCGCGAGCAGGGCCGCTACGCCGTGGAGTTCTATACCACCGTCAAGACGGCCTACACCGCCGCGTAGGCGTATTAGACTGGGGGCGAATAGCGAGCGTTTCGACCCGGAGCACCCCCATGCCTGACGACAAGACCACCCGCACCAAGAGCCAGACGGCGGCCGAGCTGCTGGTGAAATGCCTCGAGAACGAAGGCGTCGAGTTCATCTTCGGCATTCCCGGGGAGGAGAACATCGACGTGATGGATGCGCTGCTCTCCAGCAACATCAAGTTCGTCACCTGCCACCACGAGCAGGGGGCCGCATTCATGGCCGACGTCTACGGGCGACTCACGGGGAGGGCGGGCGTTTGCATGTCCACGCTCGGTCCCGGGGCGACCAACCTCATCACCGGTGTGGCCGACGCGAACATGGACCGCGCGCCGATCGTGGCGATCGCGGGGCAGGGTGCGACCACGCGCCTGCACAAGGAAAGCCACCAGATCCTCGACCTGTGCAGCATGTTCGCCCCGATCACCAAGTACACCACCCAGGTTCTCGAGCCGGGGATCACGGCGGAAGTCGTGCGCAAGGCGTTCAAGGTGGCGCAGACCGAGAAGCCGGGCGCGGCGTTCATCGATTTTCCCGAGAACATCGCCGAGATGAAGGTCGACAAGAAGCCGATCCCAGTGCAGACGGCCTACACCTCCGTGGCACCCGACGCCAAGATCGACCATGCGGCGCGGCTGATTTCGGCGGCGAAGAACCCGATCATCCTCGCGGGCAACGGCGTGATCCGCCAGGGCGCGGCCGACTCGCTGGTGAGCTTCGCGCAGGTCCTGCAGATTCCGGTGGCCAATACGTTCATGGCCAAGGGCATCATGCCGTTCACCAACGCGCTGTGCCTCGGCACCATCGGCCTGAAGGCGCGCGACCTGCCGTGGTTCGCGTTCGAGAAGGCGGACGTCGTGGTCTGCGTCGGCTACGACATGGTCGAGTACCACCCTGACATGTGGAACCCGGACAACGACAAGACCATCATCCACATCGACGCGCTGCCCGCGGAGGTGGACGCGAACTACATCGTCGAGGTGGGCGTGCTGGGCGACATCGGGCATTCGCTTCGCGGCATCGCGCTGAAGGCCAAGCCGCGCAAGGAGCAGCCGTTCAAGGACGTGCGCAAGTCGATCTTCGAGGACCGCGCGGAGTATTCCAAGGACAAGGGCTTCCCGGTGAAGCCGCAGAAGATCGTCTGGGACGTGCGCGAGGTGCTCGGTCCCGAGGACATCGCCATCAGCGACGTGGGCGCGCACAAGATGTGGATGTCGCGCATGTACCGCGCCGAGCGCCCCAACACGTGCATCATCTCCAACGGGTTCGCGGCGATGGGCATCGCGGTCCCGGGGGCCATCGCGGCCAAGCTCGCCTATCCCGACAGGAAGGTGATCGCCGTCACCGGGGACGCGGGCTTCATGATGAACTCGCAGGAGATCGAGACGGCGATGCGCGTGAAGACGCCGATCGTGATCCTCATCTGGAACGATTCGGAGTACGGGCTCATCACCTGGCACCAGCTGCGCCATTTCGGCCGGCCCGCGTTCATCGACTTCAAGAATCCGGATTTCGTGAAATACGCCGAGAGCTTCGGCGCCAAGGGCTACCGCGTCGAGCGCACCGAGGACCTGGTGCCGACGATGAAGAAAGCCTTCGCCGACAACACCGTGGTCGTGATCGATTGCCCGGTCGACTACCGCGAGAACATGAAGCTCACCGAAAAACTGAAGAAGATCGGAGAAGGAAAACGATGAAGATTCGAGCCGCGGTCCTGAACGCGATGGGTGCGGCGCGGCCCTACGCGACCTCCAAGCCGCTCACCATCGAGGAGATCGAGCTCGAGCCGCCGGGGCAGGGCGAAGTCCTGATCCGCATGGCCGCCGCGGGCCTTTGCCACTCGGACCTTTCCGTCATCAACGGCGACCGGCCGCGGCCCACGCCCATGGCGCTGGGGCACGAGGCGGCAGGCGTGGTCGAGGAGCTTGGCCCCGGCGTGGAAGACCTCAAGAAGGGCGATCACGTCGTGCTCGTCTTCGTGCCCAGCTGCGGCCATTGCAACCCGTGCGCCGAGGGGCGCCCCGCGCTTTGCGAGCCGGGAGCGGCCGCGAACACCGCGGGCACGCTGCTATCGGGAGCGCGGCGGCTGTTTCGGCGCGACGGCAAGCCGGTGTACCACCACATGGGCTGCTCCGCGTTCGCCGAGTATTCCGTCGTCTCGCGCCGCTCCGTGGTGAAGATCGATCCCGAGCTGCCCTTGGACGAAGCCGCGCTCTTCGGCTGCGCGGTGCTCACCGGCGTGGGCGCGGTGGTGAACACGGCGCAGGTCCGCGCGGGCTCCTCTGTGGCCGTCGTGGGGCTGGGCGGCGTGGGCCTCGCATCCGTCCTCGGCGCCGTCGCCTCGGGAGCGCGATTCATCGCCGCCGTCGATCTCTCCGACGAGAAGCTCGCGCTCGCCAGGGAGCTCGGCGCCACGCACGCTTTCAATGCGGCCGATGCCGACCTCGTCGAGAAAGTGAAGGCGGCATCGCAGGGCGGCGTCGACTTTGCGATC
>JBGOST010000383.1:0-3339 GCA_041476125.1 Usitatibacter sp.
CCGCCTGGTTGGCTTGCGAGCCCGAGTGCGGCTGGACGTTGGCGTACTCGGCGCCGAAAAGCTTCTTCACCCGCGCGATGGCGAGCGACTCGGCCACGTCGACGAACTCACAGCCGCCGTAGTAGCGCTTGCCGGGATAGCCCTCGGCGTACTTGTTGGTGAGCACCGTGCCCTGGGCGGCGAGCACCGCGGGGCTGGCGTAGTTCTCCGAGGCGATCAGCTCGATGCCTTCTTCCTGGCGGCGGAATTCCGAGGCGATGGCGCCCCACAGCTCGGGATCGGAGCGCTCGATGGTCTGCGAGTCGGTGAACATTGCGAAGCTCTTGAAAGGGCGCAAATTTTATCACGATGGGGTCAGACCCCAATTCATGCGCGAGCTGCCACCCTGACTCGATGGGTCACGAAATTGGGCCCTGACCCCCGCTTTCGAAGCCATTCACGAGCGTCCCATCCTCCAGCACGCACAGATGGGCGAGGCCCAGTGTGCGCAACCATTCCAGGCCTTCGCGCGCGCCTTTCAGCATCGCGATGGTGGCCGCGCTTCCGGCCACCAGGCAGCTCGGCGCGTGCACGGTCACCGACTGGAAGCCGCGCGCCGAGCGCCCCGTGCGCGGATCGAGGACGTGGCAGTGGCGCACTCCATCGACCTCGATGAAGCGCTCGTAGTCGCCGCTCGTGGCGATCGCGCCCGAAGTCACGGGCAGCGTGGCGAGCAGCGTGTCCCTGCGCCGCGGATGCTGGATTCCTACCCGCCACGGCTTGCGCCCGGGCTGCGGGCCGAGGATGGCGAGATCGCCCGCGAGGTTCACCAGCGCGCTCGTGACTCCGACGTCGCGCAAGGCGAGTGCCGCGCGATCGACGGCGTACTCCTTGCCGAACCCGCCGAAGTCGAGCTCCATTCCGGGCACCGGCAGGCGAACGCTCCCGGCGCCGAGCTCCACGCGCGGCCATCCGACCAGGGCCACGAGCGCGGCGAGCTCGTCGTCGCCCGGCACGCGCTCGCCGTCGAAGCGCCAGGCGCGGCGCAGCACGCCCGAGGTGGCGTCGAAGAGCCCCTCGCTCTGCGCGAAGCACGCCTCGGCGAACATGAGGAGCCCATGGGTCTCCGCGTCGATCGCGACGCGTTCCCCGCCCGCGCCCGAGTTGATCCGCGAGACCACGCTCGCGTCGAGGTAGCGCGAATACTTCTCCTCGATGCGGAGCACTTCCGTGATGGCGCGCGTGGCCGCGGATTCGGCGAAGCCCGCGTCGTCGGAATGGACCTGCACCTCGTTCTCCGCGGCCATGGCGCGAAAGGTGAAACGGTGCAGCGCCATGGAGCTAGAAGGCCCGGGTGATGCCGACGATCCCGTAGTAGGCGCGCAGGGTCTCGAACGCGGGACTCCCCGAGCCGCCGAAGCGCAGGTTGCGCGCGTTGTAGATGTACCCGAGCGTGGCTTCGAGGGTGAAGCCGTTGTCGAGCTTCACGATCGCGCGCAGCGAAGGCGAGACCCCGCCGAACGATGCGAGACGCTGGTCGCTCGAGAGCACCGCGGGCTGCGGCCGCGTCGACGTGGGCGAATAGAAATCCGCGGCCTGCTGCGTGTGGTAGCGCAGCGCCGGGCGAAGCGCCAGGGTCTCGCTGATCGTTTGCTGCCAGCCGACCTCGAGCGTGTGCGCCCGTATGCCCCAGTCGTCCCGATAGAAGCGGTAATCGGTTTGCAGCGTGCCCCGGGCCTCGGGAAAATGCCTGCGGTAGCGCGTGAGCCACGCGAGCGTGTCGCGATGGTCGGGCCGGCTGTCGCGCGCCAATATCGGCAGCCCCGTCGGGAAGAACGTGAACGTCACCTTGTACGGGTCGCTGAACCAGCCCTTGCCGCGCCCCGCGCTGAGCGTGCTCTGCACCAGGGCGGTTGGCGAGAGGACCTGCGTGACGCCGACGAGGTACTCGCGCGTGTCGCGCGGGGCGTCGAGCGTCGGATCGTCCGCGGAGCTGACGCGATCGTTCGATTGCCCGTAGCCCACGGCGAGCGTGGTGTTGCGCTGGTTGAAGTCGAAGCGCCCCTCCACGCCAAAGGCCCTGGAACGATAGTCGTGCTCGTCGGAATACGCGCCCGAGACCGAAAGCGCGAAGTCGTCGAAGTGGCGCGTCGCCTTCACGTCGAAGAGCTTGCGATAGTCTTCCACCGACGCCCCGGTGATCGTCTGCACCGGCCGGCCCGACTGGTTCGAAACGAACTGCGGGGAGGCGCCGCTGACGATATCGACGGCCGCGCTACCCTGGACCTCCCACGCTTCCATGAATCGTGCGCGCCCCCAGAGCACCGGCTCCGTGACCCTGATGAGGCCGCGCTCCTTGTAGCCCAGCACGGTGATGCCGACTTCGCCGACGTCCGCCGCGCCGGCCTTCGCTGGAACCACGAGGATGGGCAGTGCGAGCGCTGCGCGCATGAGCGCGCCCAACGCTCCCTCTCCCCGGGGTCCCCTCTGGGGCAGGGATTGGACGCCAGAGGGCCGGGGAGAGGGTCGGTCGTCAGTTGCAGCCACAGCCGCTGCCTCCCACGGTGGCGCCGCCGCTGGCGGCCTCCTTCGCGGCGAACGTCTTCTCGAGCGCCTTCGCCATTCCGGGATTGCCGTCGAGCGCCATGTCGTCCCGCGCGAGGTAGCCGCGCTGGTACGGCGCCACGGGCGCGCAGGCACTCAGCGCGAGCGCGACGACGACAAACGTGGCGAGAGCCGCGCGATGCCTCATGCCGGCTCCTTCAGCAGCGCTTCGATCTCGCTTTCCAGCGCCGTCGCGGTCTCGGAAGTGAAGCCGAGGTGGACCTTGCGCACGATGCCCTTGCGATCGACAAGGTAGCCGCTCGGCATCGCCTTCACGCCGAAGGCGCGCGCCACCGCATCCTCGCCATCGCGCACCAGCGGGAAACTGACGCTCACGCGCTTGAGAAACCGCTCGGCATCGGCGCTCGAGACATCCTTGGTGACTCCCACCACCGCGAAGCCGCGGCCGCGATTGCGCCGATACATCGCGTCGAGCGCGGGCATCGATTGGCGGCAGGGCACGCACCACGACGCCCAGAAATCGACGTAGACGACGTTGCCGCGCAGGCTCGAGAACGAAAGCGATTGCGCGGGTTCGTCGAGGCGCGGCAGGGCGAGCTCGGGAACGCTCGCCCCGGTCTCGAGCGCGCCGGCCTGCGTGGACAGCGCGAGCGCGAGAATGAGCCGGAGGATGTGACGCAAACGCATGGAGATCATTTTATCGCCTCGTCCCGGGCACCGGCCGGGGAAATGTAACCTTCCGTAAACACGGGGCGCGGCAGCCCTATTCCCCTATAATCGGCCGGATCCTGGAGG
>JBGOST010000384.1:0-3329 GCA_041476125.1 Usitatibacter sp.
CGCGTTCCACCTCGCGCCGCAGTTGCGCTCGACCGACGCGGACGTGGTGCGACTGGGAGGGCGCGCGTGAACTGGCGCTCGATCGCCCTCCAGGTGCCGGCGTACGCCGCTTTCGCGGCCTTCATCGGCTATTTCTCCGCGGCGCCCGAATACCGCCACCTCGCGCCCGATCGCGCGGTGGTGAAGCTCTCGTTCAGCCATGCGGGCGAGCGCAAGCTGGCCTGCCACGAACGCAGCGCCGGGGAGCTGGCGAAGCTCGCGCCCAACATGCGCGCGCCCCTCGACTGCCCGCGCGAGCGAAGCGACGTCGTGGTAGAGGTCGAGATGGACGGCAAGCCGATCTACCGCATCGTCGCAGCGCCCTCGGGACTGCGGCACGACCTTCCCGCGACCGTCTACCGGCGGCTCGAGGTGCCCGCGGGCGAGCACACTTTCCGCGTGCGGCTCGCCGACGGTCCCGACGGCGAGTTCCGGCACAAGGCCGAGGCGCGCGTGACGCTCGGGCCCGGCCGCGTCTTCGTGATCGACTTTGTCGCCGGGCGCGGCGGCTTCCTCTTCCGGAGCTGATCGTGTCATCGCGAACCCTGCGGCTCGAAGAGACGGCGCGCGCCTGGGACGAGGCGATCGGCGCCGCGTTGGACCGCGTGTTTCCCGCGGCGGAAAATCCCTGGCGCCATCTCGGCTCGCTCGCATTCCTGCTTTTCGTCGTGTGCCTCGCGAGCGGGCTTTATGCGTATGCGTTCTTCGACACCAGTCTCGCGGGCGCGTACCGCTCCGGGCGCGCGCTCACCGAGGATCCGCTCCTCGTGGGACGGCTCGCGCGCGGGCTGCACCGCTACAGCGCCGACGCCTTCGCGCTCACGACCGCGCTGCACCTCGCGCGCGAAGCGGCCCGCGGGCACTTTCGCGCCTACCGCGCGTGGTCGTGGCTCTCGGGCATGGCGCTGGTCCCGCTCGCATGGGTCGCCGGCATCACCGGCTTCTGGCTCGCATGGGACGAGCGCGCGCTCTACAGCGCGGTGTCGACCGCCGAATGGCTCGCGGCGTGGCCATGGCACTTCAGCACGTTCGCGCGCAACTTCGCCTCCAACGAAGCGGTGAGCGACCGTTTCTTCTCGCTGGTGGTGTTCGTGCACATCGGCCTGCCGCTCGCCGCGCTCGCCGTGACCTGGGCGCATTTCCTGCGCCTGTCCCACGTGCGCGCCTGGCCGCCCGCAACGCTCGGCTTCGGCACCGTCGCGGCACTCGCGGTGCTGGCACTCGCCTGGCCGGTGGCGAGCCTCGCGCAGGCCGACGTGCTCGCGGGAAGCGCCCGGCTCGCGATCGACTGGTTCTTCTTCTTCCCGCATGCGCTCGCCGATGCGATCTCGCCCGAGGGGCTGTGGGTCGCAGTCACTGCCCTCGCGCTCGCCTCGGGGGCGATGCCGTGGATCGGCCGCCGCGCGATCGCGCCCCCCGCGCGCGTGGACCTTGCGAACTGCAACGGCTGCGCGCGTTGCGCCGCGGACTGCCCTTTCGGGGCGGTGATCATGGTGGCTCGCACCGATGGAGGCGCGCACCCGCGACAGGCGCATATGCTCCCAGATCTGTGCGCCGCGTGCGGCATCTGCTCCGGGGCCTGTCCTTCGTCGACGCCGTTCCGGCGCATGGCGCGCCTGGCGAGCGGGATCGACCTGCCGGGCCGCACCGTCGACGAGCTGCGCGTCGAGCTCGATCGCGCGCTCGACGACGCGGGTGGCATGGTGGTCGTGTTCGCCTGCGCACCCGCGGGAATCGCGCCGCAGGCGCAGTCGCCGCGGGTCGCGACCATCGCGGTGGAATGCGCCGCGATGGTTCCGCCGGCATTCGTCGAATACGCGCTTCGCTCGGGCGCGGCCGGCGTGGTCATCGCCGGATGCCGCGAGGGCGACTGCGAATACCGGCTCGGCGACCGATGGACGCAGGAGCGCCTCGCGCGCTCGCGAAAGCCTTCGTTGCGCGCTTCGGTTCCGGCCCAACGCCTGCGCGTCGTCTGGTGCGGCGCGGATCGCATGCCTCTCGAGCGTGCGCTTGCCGCACTGCTCGCGCTGCCCGCGCCCACATACCGGAAACCCCCGGCGCGCCAACCGCCTTCCAACGAGGTGCCCCATGCATGACATTCCCGTCCCTTCCTGCGGCGACCACGCGCCGCGCTCCGCGTGGAGCGGCCTTTTCGCCGCGACGCGCTACGAGCTCGAGATGCCCACGGATGAACGCCGCTCGCTCGCCTTTTCGTGGCTCGTCCTCGGGCTCGCCGCGCTCGCCGCCTCCGGCGTTTTCTCGCTGCTGCTCGTGGTCTCGCGCACGCCCGGGCTCAATGCGCTCTTCCCGGTAGCCGATTTCTTTCGCGTGACGCTGGTCGCACACGTGGACCTGTCGGTGCTGGTGTGGTTCCTCGCCTTCGCCGCGATGCTCTGGAACCTCGCGGGAGGCAAGCAGGCGATCGCCGTGGGCAGGCTGGCGATCGCCGTGGCCGCCCTCGGCGCGGCCGTCATGACGCTCGCACCCTTCGTGCAACGCGCGCGGCCGGTGATGGCGAACTACGTCCCGGTGCTCGACGGATCCATGTTCATCTTCGGCCTCGCCGTCTTCGCGCTCGGCATCGCGATCGCCTGCGCGCGCGCGATGGCCGTTTACGTTCCCGCCGGCGCCCGCCTCACCGGCGCCGGGGCGCTGCGCCTGGGGCTCAACGCATCGATGGTCGCCACCGGTGTGGCGGCCTTCGCGCTCGCCGCCTCGTTCGCGCAGGTCGACCGCGCGCTCGACGCCGCGACCTACTACGAGCTGCTCTTCTGGGGCGCGGGGCACGTGCTGCAGTTCGCCTACACGCTGCTGATGCTGGTGGCGTGGATCTGGCTCGCTTCGGCCACGGGCGCGCGGCTTGCGCTCACCCCGCGCGTCGTGGCCCTGCTCTTCGCGATCGCGCTTGCCGTGGTGTACGTGACGCCCTATATCTACCTCGCGCACCCGGTCGCCTCGGTCGAGCACGGGCGCCTGCAGACCTGGCTGATGCGCTTCGGCGGAAGCCTCGTGGTGCCGCCCATCGCGGTAGCCGTCGCGTGGGCGATCGCGCGCAGCCGCTGCGCGGATGCCGCCGCGCGCCCGCTTCGCGCGAGCCTCGCCGCCTCGCTCTCGCTCTTCGTGGCCGGGGGGCTCATCGGCTTCACGATCGCGGGGCCCGACGTGAGGGTGCCGGCGCACTACCACGGCTGCATCGTCGGCGTGACGCTCGCGATGATGGGGCTCACTTACCTGCTGCTGCCGCGCTTCGGCTTCGCCGCGCCGAAGTCGCGCATGGCCGCGTGGCAGCC
>JBGOST010000385.1:0-3329 GCA_041476125.1 Usitatibacter sp.
ACCGGCACCACGCAGGGCCTGGGGCAGGCTCTCGCGGCAGCGATCGCGCGACCCCGGCAACGAGCTCGTGGCGCTTGCGCGCGCCCCCGACGGCGCGGTGCCCGGCGGCACGCGCTTCGAAGTGGACCTCGCCGACACCGCGGCAATCGCGAAGGCCTGTGATCGCCTCGACGCGCATATTCGCGGCAAGCGCTACGAAAAGGCAGTCCTCATCAACAACGCGGGCGTGGTGGCGCCGGTCGGTCCGCTCGCCAACGTCGGCGCCGCTGCGCTCGAGCGAAACATCGTCGTGAACCTCGTCGCGCCGATGCTGCTCATGACGCGCTTCCTGCGCGCGACCGAGGGGGCGGCGCCACTGCGTCGCATCATCAATATCTCCTCGGGCGCGGGGCGCCGTCCCATCGCCGGTTGGAGCGCGTATTGCGCGGCCAAGGCGGGACTCGACATGGCGAGCCGCGTCGTGGCGCTCGAGGCGCCGGGGGTCGAGGTGGCGAGCCTGGCGCCGGGCGTGATCGATACCGGGATGCAGGGCGTGGTTCGGGGCGCCGCACCCGCGGATTTTCCCGACGTCGAGCGTTTCCGCGCCATGAAGGCAGACGCAACGCTGCGTCCCGCCGCAGATGTGGCGGCCGACATCCTTCGCGCCGAGGCGGCGGGGCGGCTCTCGGGCGACGCGGTGCTCGACTTACGCCAGATCGCGGGATGATTCCGGGGTGCTGCGCTGTTTTCCCGATTGAAGTAGACTCTTGGCCGCGTGTCCCCCACCTAAGGAGAAAAACTCATGAAACGCATGTTTGGCCTCGCCGCAGCGCTGCTTTTCGCCGCCACCTCCGCGTTCGCGTTCCACTGCCCGAAGGACATGAAGGCGATCGACGATGCGCTGGCGAAGAAGCCCAAGCTCACCGAGGCGCAGATGAAGGAAGTGACCAAGCTGCGCGCCAGTGGCGAGGCGTTCCACAAGGCCGGCAAGCACCAGGAAGCGGTCGACGATCTCGGCAAGGCGATGAAGATCCTGAACGTCAAGGCTACCTGAGCGTCCACGCTCGCGAAGAGAAGAACGCCGCGATACGCGGCGTTTTTCTTTCCTCGGGCGCGTGGCCGCTACGGGGTTTGGGGCTTGCGGAAGAACGCGATCCAGAGGGCGACGGCGGTGAAGATCACGTACCAGACGAGCGCCCACTCGGGGATCGAAAGCCCGAGCGTCTTCCAGTCGACCTTGGAGCAGCTGCCGGTGCCGGCGAAGATCTTGGGAAACGCCTGGGAGAGCGGGAAGGCATTGAGGAGAAATTCCAGGTCGGTGCCGCAGGTCTCTCGCGCCGGCGGGAAATGCTGCAGCCACGAATGGCGGATCGCGACCCCGCCGCCCGCGATGGAAAGGACCGCGACGAGCGCGCCGTAGACCTGTAGCGCGAATGCCTTGGGGCCGTGGACGGTTGCGGCGAGCGCGACGATCCCGATGGCGACGAAGGCGTAGCGCTGCAGGATGCACATGGGACAAGGTTCGAGCCCCTTGTATTCCTGCAGGTAGAAGCCGAACCCGATGAGGGCGGCGCAAACGGCGAAAATCGCCGCGAAAACGATCCGTGGAGTCAAGCGCATCGCCCGATTTTCGCACAGCTTTCCTCCCCTACCGGGCTTGCGGTAGGTTGTGGCGCAGACTGGAGACGAAATGACCATGAGAGCGGGACTCGCGGCACTCGCCGCGGCATGCATCGCGACCGTCGGCCCCGCCGGGGCCGCGGAAGTCACGGTGATGAGCGGCGGGGCGGTGCGCTCGGCATTCAACGATGCCGCCTCGGGCTGGGCGAAGGCGAGCGGCCACAAGGTCGTCGCCGTGTTCGCGCCCGCGGGCGACCTGCGCAGGAAGATCGCCGCCGGCGAGAGGGCCGACATCCTCATCATTCCGGTGGAGAATTTCGCCGCGCTGGAGAAGGAGGGCGCGATCGACCCGGGCACGCGGCGCGACCTGGGCGCGGTGGCCATGGGGGCGGCGGTGAAGCAGGGCGCGCGCGTGCCCGACATCTCCACGCCCCACAAGCTCAACGACACCCAGCTCGCGGCGAAGTACGTGACCTACATGGACCCTCGGCGCGGAACCAGCGGCAAGCACTTCGACGAGTCAGTGCTGGGAAGGCTCGGCGTTCGCGACGAGGTGCGCGCCAAGGCGACGCTGGGAGAGGGAGGCTACATCGCCGAGAAGGTCGCGAGCGGGGAAGTCGAGATCGCCTTCCATCAGATGACGGAGATTCTTCCCGTGAAAGGAATCACGGTGGTCGGATTGCTTCCCGCCGAGCTGCAGAAGACGACCGTGTATTCGGGCGCCGTCATGAGGGGCGCGCGCAATCCCCGCGAGGCCCAGGCGCTCCTCGACTACCTCGCCTCCCCGGGCGGGCGAAAATACTTCCTCGACCGCGGCTTCACCGCTCCGTGAAGGGATCGCCATGGCACTGAACCTCCCCGCAAAGAAAACGCTCACCCTCGAGGCCGCCCGCCTGCTGCTCGCCGCGTGCGAGGCCGAGGCGCTGCGCAACAACTGGAAAGTCGTGATCGCCGTGGTCGACGACGGCGGGCACGCGGTGCTCGTGGCGCGCCTGGACGGCGCGCAGTGGTCGAGCATTTCGACCTCGGTCGAGAAGGCCCGCGCCGCGGTTGCGTGGAAGCGACCCACGCGCCTGCTCGAGGAATCGGTCAACAACGGGCGCACCGCCTTCCTGTCCATCAGCCAGGGCATGGCCATCCTCCAGGGGGGCGTGCCGATCGAGATCGACGGGGTGGTCGTGGGGGCCGTGGGGGTCTCCGGAGTCAAGGCCGCGGACGACGAAGTCATCGCTTTGGCGGGAATTCACGCTCTCAAGGCGGCTCTCGGCTAGCTTTCCCCCCCGGGGAACGGCAAAATAGCGGTCCATGGCTACCGCGGGTGGCCATCGTAACTAATTAAAAAAATGGACCTTTATCCCCTTGGCCTACTAGAAACGCTGCGCGCCTACCGCGAGGGCCGCGCCACCGTCCAGGATTACGTCGCCTCGTGCTCGCAGCGGATCGCCACGCTCGAGCCGCGCATCCAGGCCTGGGAATGGTTCGATCCGTCGCGTGCCATGGCCGAGGCCGAGGAGCGCGCCGGCGGCATCCTCACCGACCTTCCGCTCTTCGGCATCCCCGTCGGCGTGAAGGACATCATCGCCACGCGCGGCATCCCGACGCGCATGGGCTCGCGCATCTTCGCCAACAATGTGCCGACGCAATCGGCGTGGGTGGTGCGCCGGCTCGAGGCCCTCGGCGGGCTCGTCATGGGAAAGACGGTGACGACCGAATTCGCTTTCCGGCAGCCC
>JBGOST010000386.1:0-3320 GCA_041476125.1 Usitatibacter sp.
AGCGTCCTCGAAGGCGCCACGCCCATCGCCGCGGCGGCGTGGAGCAACGAATCCGGATGGGGCTTGGCGCGCGCGCAAGTGTCGCCGCCGATGACCACCGCCGCGCGCGAGGCGAGTCCCAGCTCGGCGATGATGGGGCGCGCGAAGCGCTCGAACTTGTTGGTGACCACCCCCCACGCGATCTCGGCGGCCTCGAGGCCCTCGAGAAGCTCCCGCATGCCGGGAAAAAGGCGCGTGTCGACGCAGAGGTTGCCGCCATAGAGCGAGAGGAATTCCTCGTGCAGGACGGGATACTCGGGGCTGTCGGCCGCGATCGCGAACGCCGAGAGGATCATGCCGCGCGCGCCCTGCGATACGTAGGGCCTCAGGATGTCGGCCGCGACCGGAGCGAGGCCCCGGCTGGAGCGCATCGCGTTCACCGTGCGCGCCATGTCGGGCGCGGTGTCGGCCAGCGTGCCGTCGAGGTCGAACAGGACCGCCTCGATCACTTGACGGCTCCGAGCAGGTAATTCACGTCCACGTCCCGGCCCAGCGAGTAGGTCTTGGTGAAGGGATTGTAGGTCATGCCGGTCACGTCGGAAACGCGCAACCCGGCCTCGCGGCACGCTCGCGACAGCTCCGAGGGCCGGATGAAGCGCGCGTACTCGTGCGTGCCCCGGGGAAGGAGGTTCAGCACGTACTCGGCGCCCACGATGGCGAGCAGGAACGACTTCGCGTTGCGGTTGAGGGTCGAGAAGAACACCATGCCGCCCGGCTTGGCGAGCCTCGCGCACGCGCGGATGGTGCTCGGCGGATCGGGCACGTGCTCGAGCAGCTCCATGCAGGTGACCACGTCGAAAGCCTCGGGCGATTCCTCCGCCAGCGTCTCGGCGGACACGAGCCGGTAGTCCACTGAGCTTCCGGTCTCGTGCCGGTGCAGGAGCGCCACCTTGAGCGGCTTGTCGGCGAGATCGATGCCGGTGACCTTCGCGCCGCGCGCGGCCATCGCCTCGGCGAGGATTCCGCCGCCGCATCCGACGTCGAGGACGGACTTGCCCGCGAGGCCCCCGGCGAGCTTCTCGACGTGCGCGAGGCGCAGCGGGTTGATCTCGTGCAGCGGGCGGAACTCGCTCGTCGGATCCCACCAGCGATGCGCGAGCGCGCTGAATTTCGCGAGCTCGGCTGGATCGACGTTGGGATTGAGTTCGGGGCTCATCACCCTCTCCCCAACCCTCTCCCAAGGGAGAGGGAGCGAACGTGGGACACGGTTTCGCGAACTTGAGCTGTCATGTGAGGAGGCGTCTCTGCCACCATCGCGCCTTGTCCTGGAGGTCTTGCTCGTCGAGGTCCACGAGGCGGCGCTCGGCAACGCGCGCCTTGCCCGCCACCCACACGTGGGTCACATGCTCTCTCCCGGCGGCGTAGACCAGATGCGAGACCGGGTCATAGCAAGGGAGGGTCTCGAGCGAGGAAAGTTCCACGGCGGCGAGGTCGGCCGCCTTGCCGGGCGCGATCGAGCCGATCTCGTCCTCCAGGCCCAGGGCGCGCGCGCCCTCGAGCGTGGCCATCTCGAGCGCTTCAGCCGCGCTCACCACGCGCGCATCCCCGCTCGCGGCCTTCGCCAGCAGCGCCGCGGTGCGCATCTCGGTGAACATGTCGAGTCGGTTGTTGCTCGCCGCGCCGTCGGTGCCCATGCCGACGCGAATGCCGCGCGCGCGCATTGCGGCAATGCGCGCGATGCCGCTCGCGAGCTTCAGGTTCGACGACGGGCAGTGCGCCACCGTCACGCCTTCGCGCGCCATCACGTCGAGCTCCGCGTCCTCCATGTGCACGGCGTGGACCGCGATCAGGCGCGGCCCCACCACGCCCAGCCGGCGCAACCGCTCGAAAGGGCGCACGCCATGCGCCGATATTCCCTCGTCGGTCTCGGCGCGCGTCTCATGGACATGGCAATGGATCGGGACATCGAGCTCCTCGGCGAGGACCGCGATGCGCTTGAGCGTTTCGTCGCCCACAGTGTAAGGCGCGTGCGGCGCGAGGCAGAAGGTGAGGATCGACTCGCCGAGGTAGGCGTCGCGCGTGGCGAGCCCCTTCTGCAGGTAGCCCGCGGCATCGGCCGCGTAGCCGCTGGGAAACTCGAGGGCGATCACGCCGAGGCAGGCGCGCATTCCCGCGCGAAGCGCAGCACGCGCGGTGGCGTCGGGGAAGAAGTACATGTCGTTCACGCAGGTGGTGCCCGCGCGCAACATCTCGGCCATGGCGAGGAGGCTGCCGTCGTGGACGAACTCGACGCCGACATGCCTGGCCTCCGCAGGCCAGACGTGATCCTGCAACCACGTCATCAGGGGCATGTCGTCGGCGAGGCCGCGCATGAGCGACATCGCCGCGTGGCAATGCAGGTTCACGAGCCCGGGGATCAGCACGTGGCGATCGAGCCTCACGATCGCGCGCGCGTCGTATCGATCCAGCGCTTGCGCGGTCGGCAGCACCGCGACGATGCGCCCCGCCTGCACCGCCACGGCGTGGTCGTTCAACACGCCCCTCGGCTCCACCGGCGCCACGTGAGCGGCGCAGATCAGCGTGTCGACGGTCGATGGCACAGTCGTGGAGGCGGAGTGCGAACAAAAAACCCCGCCGCAGCGGGGTTTTCTGCCGGGTCAGGAAGCGTTACTGGCGAACGCCCTTGAACTCGATGTCCACACGGCGGTTCTTCTGGCGACCTTCGGACGTCTTGTTGGTCGCGACGGGCTGGGACTCGCCCTTGCCGATGGTGGTGATCTTCGAGGACGGAACGCCCTTGCTCACCAGGTACTCCTTCACGGCCGCGGCGCGGCGCTCGGAGAGCTTCTGGTTGTAGGCGTCGGTGCCGATCGAGTCGGTGTGGCCGGTGGCGATCACCATCTCGAGGTCGACGCCGCGGATCTTCGCCAGCGCGTCATCGATGCTCTTCTTGCCATCCGGGCGCAGCACCGACTTGTCGAAGTCGAAGAGCGCATCGGCCTGGATCACGACGGCCTGGCGAACGGAGGCCGGCGCCGGACGCGCGGGAGCGGCCGGAGAAGCCGGCGCGGAAGGCCTGGCAGGAGTAGCCGGCGAGGAAGGCGCGGCGGGCCTCGGGGCGGGCGTGGGTGCCGCCTTCCCACCCGCGCACTCGGGCAGGACCTGTCCGGACGAGACTACGCAAGCACCTGACCCGTCCTTGACGGCAGCGCCCGAGCCGTCCTGCAAATTGGGCGTGACGTTGGCGAATGCAGAGCCGGCAGCGAGCGCGAGTGCGCCAAGCGTCAGCGTGCCAATCGAGGAAATCTTCATATTCGGAACTCCCAAGAGGATTTAGATGA
>JBGOST010000387.1:0-3307 GCA_041476125.1 Usitatibacter sp.
CGGATGATGGGGGCGGCCGCCTCGCACCGCCCGCGTTGGGTGGAGATGGCCGAGCGCGCGGCGAGCGCCTTCGTGGCGCTCATCCTATTGATGGCGGCGGGCGCGGCGCTCGCATGGCTCGCGATCGATCCGTCGAAAGCGCTGTGGGTCGCGGTCTCCGTGCTCATCGTCACCTGCCCGTGCGCGCTGTCGCTCGCCACGCCGGTCGCGATGTCGGTGGCCACCGGGGAGATGGCGCGGCGCAACGTGGTCGTGATGCAGGGCCGTGCCGTCGAAGCTCTCTCGCGCGCCACGGATTTCGTCTTCGACAAGACCGGGACGCTCACCGCGGGCCGCCCTCGGCTGCTCGAGGTCGTCCCGCTGGGGATGCTCGACGCGTCGTCCTGCCTCGCAATCGCCGCGGCGATCGGGCGCGGCTCGACGCATCCGCTCGATCGCGCGCTCGCCGAGGCCGGCACACATCTGGCGCTGCCCGACGTCGAGGCGCATCGGCAGCATCCGGGGCTGGGCGCCGAGGCCACGGTGCAGGGCCGGCGCTTGCGCATCGGCCGCGGCGATTTCGCGGGCGCGCTGCACGGGCGTCCCGAGCCCGTCGCGTGGCCCGACAACGCCGACACGCTCGTGTGGATGGCGGACGAATCGCAATGGCTCTGCGTATTCCGCGTCGGCGACGCGCTGCGCCCGGAGGCGGCGCGCGCGATCTCGCGCTTGCGCGCGTGGGGAATCCAGGTGCACCTCCTCACCGGCGACGGGCGCGGCGTGGCCACGCGCGTCGCCCGCGAGCTCGGCATCGACCGCGTCGAGGCGCGCGCCACCCCGGCTCACAAGCAGGCCTACGTGCGCGCCCTGCAGTTGCGTGGAGCGCGAGTCGCGATGGTGGGGGACGGCATCAACGATGCGCCGGTGCTGGGGCAGGCGGACGTGTCGATCGCGATGGGGGGTGGCGCCGATCTCGCGCAGGTTTGCGCCGATGCGGTGCTCGTCTCCGACTCCCTCGAGGACCTCGCCGCGGCGTTCGCCCTCGCGCGGCGCACGCGCACGGTGATCCGCGAGAACCTTGCCTGGGCGCTGGCCTACAACCTGGTGGTCCTTCCGCTCGCTTTCATGGGCCTCGTGACGCCGCTCGTCGCCGGCATCGGCATGGCATCGAGCTCCCTCCTGGTGGTCGGCAACGCGCTGCGGTTGCGCGCATAGCGATGGACATCCTTTTCCTGCTGATTCCCCTGAGCCTCGTGCTGGTGCTGGCGATCGGCGTGGCACTGTGGATCGCGATCGACGGCGGCCAGTTCGACGACCTCGAAGGACCCGCCATCAAGGTGATCGCCGACGACGACCGTCCCGCGCCGGATTGATTCAGGTCAAGGGCCTGCCCTCTCACGCGCCGAGAATCGCTTCATTGCGAGAGGGTGGGGAGAATGTTCCAGGTACGAATTCACGGCAGGGGCGGGCAGGGCGTGGTCTCGGCGGCGGAGATGTTGTCCGTGGCCGCGTTCGACGAAGGCCGCTACGCGCAGGCGTTCCCGAGCTTCGGCTCGGAACGCATGGGCGCGCCCGTCATGGCCTTCTGCCGCATCGACTCGCGCGAGATCCGCCTGCGCGAGCCGGTGATGCAACCCGACGCGCTCATCATCCAGGACCCGACGCTGCTGCACCAGGTCGACCTCTTCAGCGGGCTGGCGCCCGGAGGCTACATCCTCATCAATTCGACGCGCGGCTTCGATGAGCTGGGCATCGGGGATTTCACGCGGAACTTTCCGCCGGACCATCTTTGCGTCGTTCCCGCCACGGACCTCGCGTTGAAGCACGTCGGGCGCCCGCTTCCCAATGCCGCCCTGCTGGGCGGATTCGCAGCGATCACCGCGCAGCTCGCCTTCGAGTCGGTCGCCAACGCCATCCGGCAGAAATTCGGCGGCAAGGTGGGCGAGGGCAACGTCGCCGCCGCGCGCGCCGCATTCGACAGCGTGCGCACCGCGCGCGCGGGCCAGGCCGCCCTTGCTTAAGCAGATCGAGGGCTCGCAAGCCATCGCCCAAGCCGTCGCGTTGTGCCGGCCGGAGGTGATCTGCGCCTATCCGATCACGCCCCAGACCCACATCGTCGAGGGCCTGGGCGAAATGGTGAAGGCGGGCGAGCTCGCGGGTTGCGAGTTCATCAACGTCGAAAGCGAATTCGCCGCATTGTCGGTGGCGATCGGCGCCTCCGCGGCCGGCGCGCGCAGCTACACCGCCACCGCGAGCCAGGGCATCCTTTATATGGCCGAGGCGGTGTACAACGCCGCGGGCCTCGGGCTGCCGATCGTGATGACGATCGGCAACCGCGCCATCGGCGCTCCCATCAACATCTGGAACGACCATTCCGACAGCATGGCGATGCGCGACGCCGGCTGGATCCAGCTCTACGCCGAGACCAACCAGGAAGCCGCCGACCTCCACATCCAGGCGTTCCGCCTCGCCGAGGAGCTCTCGTGCCCGGTGATGGTGTGCGTCGACGGCTTCATCCTCACCCATGCCTACGACCGCGTCGACATCCCGACGCAGGCGCAGGTGGACGCCTACCTGCCGCCATTCGAGCCGGTGCAAGTGCTCGACGTGAACGATCCCGTCTCCATGGGGGCGATGGTCGGGCCCGAGGCGTTCTTCGAGGTGCGCTACCTGCAGCACCACAAGCAGGAGCTCGCGCTGCACCTGATTCCCCAGCTTGCCGCGGAATTCCGCGACCGATTCGGGCGCGATTCCGGCGGCCTGATCCGCCCCTACCGTTGCCAGGATGCGCACACCATCGTCGTCGCCCTGGGCTCGGTGAACGGCACGTTGAAGGAGGCGGTCGATGAAATGCGCACTCGCGGCGAGGCCGTGGGCTCGCTGTCGATCTGCTCTTTCCGCCCGTTTCCCCTGGCCGAAGTGCGGGAGGCGTTGAAGCGCGCCCAGCGCATCGTCGTGCTCGAGAAGAGCCTCGCGGTGGGAATCGGCGGGATGGTTTCGGAGGGGGTGCGCGCCGCCTTGTCGGGAATCAGCCTCAAGGGCCACACGGTGATCGCCGGCCTGGGGGGACGGGCCATCACGCGCAAATCGCTGCTCGAGCTGTTCGAGCGCGCGGGGCGCGGCGAGCTGGAGCAGCTCAACTTCCTCGACCTGCGCTGGGACGTGGTGAAGCGCGAGCTCGCCCGCGAGCAGGTGGCGCGACGCTCCGGCCCCACCGCCGAGAACATCCTGCGCGACCTGGGCACCGTCGCGGATCGCATCGGGTGATGCCATGACCGTGCAGGACGTGAAGTTCTACCAGACCGGCACGTTCACCGTGGGCAACCGC
>JBGOST010000388.1:0-3305 GCA_041476125.1 Usitatibacter sp.
CGCCGGCCTGGGCGTGCTGGGCTCGCTCGTTCTCTCGGCCGTGCAGGGCTCGATGAGCTGGCCAACGTTCAAGGAGTCGCTGCTGGGCGGCACGCGCCTGTATTGCATGATCGCGCTCATCCTGGCGGGGGCGTCGTTCCTCACCTTGTCGATGGGATACATCGGCCTGCCGCGAAAGCTCGCCGAATTCATCACGGGAATGGGCCTTTCGCAGCTCTGGCTGCTCTTCTGGCTGATGGTCTTCTACATCATCCTCGGCTGCTTCCTCGACGGAATCTCCATGGTCGTGCTCACCATGGGCGTCATCCTTCCCACCATCGTCAAGGCCGAGATCGACCTCGTGTGGTTCGGGATCTTCATCGTGCTCGTGGTGGAGATGGCGCAGATCACCCCGCCCGTGGGGTTCAACCTTTTCGTGCTGCAGGGCATGACGAAGAGGGAAATCACCTGGATCGCGCGCGTCTCGATGCCGCTGTTCTTCCTCATGATGGCGGCGGTGGGATTGATCTACTTCTTCCCGGGCATCGTCACCTGGCTGCCGGGCCGGATGAAGTGAAATATGAGGGTCAGACTCCCATATTCGTAATTCCGTTTTGATGCGAATATGGGAGTCTGCGAATATGGGAGTCTGACCCTCATATTTCACCTCATGGGAGGCTTGCATGGAAGACAAGACCGTCAGGGACGCTTTCCTCGATACGGTGATGAACCAGCTCGAGACCGGGGATCCGCCCGAGACCAAGGCGACCTACGACCGGCTCATCGCAGAGGGGCATCCGCGCAACCACGCCCTGCAGCTCATCGCCGCGGCCCTGCGGATCGAGATGAACCGCATGATGGCCGACGCGACGCCGTTCGATAACGAGCGCTACGCCGAGCTCCTCGCCAAGATCAAGAAGGAGGGTTGAGGGCGCGGCATGTGCCTCATCGTCCTCGCCTGGCGCTCGCGCCCCGGCCTGCCGCTCGCCGTCGCGGCCAACCGCGACGAGTGGCGCGACCGCCCTGCCGAGACAGCGCACTGGTGGCCTGATCATCCCGAGCTTCTTGCCGGCCGCGACCTCCAGGCCGGCGGCACGTGGATGGGGGTCACGCGCAATTCGCGCTTCGCCGCGGTCACCAACTTCCGCGATCCCGCCGAGCGGCGCACCACCGCGAAATCGCGCGGCGCCCTCGTCACCGAGTTCCTGCTCGGAAGCGATTCGCCGGCGCGCTACCTCTCCAATCTCGCGGCGCGCTCGCGCGACTACAACGGCTTCAATCTCATATTGGGCGACGGCGAGATGCTCTTCTACTACGGCAGCCGCGAAGGCGTGCCGCGCGCGATCGAGCCGGGCGTGCACGGCCTCTCGAACCACACGCTCGACGAGCCCTGGCCCAAGGTCCTGCGCGGCAACCGCGCCATGGAGGCCGCGCTCGAGTCGAAGGATCCCGAACCCGCGCTCTTCGACATGCTCTCCGATGCCCAGGGCGTATCCGACGAGGCGCTTCCGAATACGGGCGTGGGGATCGAGTGGGAGCGCCGCCTCGCCTCGCCGCTCATCACGGGCGCCGACTACGGCACGCGCGCATCCACGGTTCTCACGGTTGGCGCTTCCGGCGAGGCGAAATTCGAGGAGCGCACCCGGGCCGCGGACGGTTCGGTGAGCGGCGTGGCGAGCCACCGCTTTTCCCTCGTTGCCTGCGCCTGGCTCCTGCTCGGCGCCGTTTCGATGGCGCACGCGCAAGGCTCCCCCTTCGCCGATCACGTCTGCGTGCGCAACCTCGAGAAATGGGTCTCGTTCCGCGACCCGGACAGCGTCAAGGTCGTGAGCGTGTCGGAAGGCAAGCCGGAAGTGATCGACTACGCGAACACGCGCCTGGTCGCGGTGAAATTCACCGTCATGGTGAATTCGAAGAACAGCCAGGGCGGCTACACGCGGCCCAAGGCCTACGAGTGCCACACGAGCGAGGACCGCCAGCGGGTGCTCAACTACTCGCCGCGCAACGATTAGCGCCGCCGCGTCGGGGACGGCGCGGCATTGTCCTACACGCGCCCGGGAGGTTCGCCCTCAGGGGTTGCGGGCAACGGCGCCTACACTCGCTCTCCAATTACGCATTCCAAAAGGCGCACCCCATGGTGTCTCAAAAACTTCTTCTCGCCGCAATCGCCACCACGCTTGCCGGCTTCGCCCTTCCTTCTTTCGCCGCCGACATCTACATCGACCTGGCCCCGCCCGCACGCCGCTACGAACCCGTCCAGCACCGTGCCGGATACGTATGGGCGCCTGGCGTGTGGCAGTACAACAAAGGCAAGCATGAGTGGATGGCCGGCCATTTTGTCGCCGAGCGCAAGGGCTATCGCTACGCGCCCGATCGCTGGGTGAGCCACGATGACAACAAATGGGCCTACCAGCGCGGCGGATGGAACAGGGACAGCGACGGCGACGGCACGCCCGACCGCCTCGACCGCGCGCCGAACAATCCGCGCCGCAACTAGCATCGGCAGTTACATTGCCCCGCGGCGCAGAGTTTGATCTGCGCCGTTTTTTTCGTCTCAGGGCTCGTCGCCGAGCGCACCCGCGCCCGCCGCGGCGCGCGTGAGCCGGTCGTTCACGGCCTCCCATTCCGCGGCAAGCGGCGGCGCCTCGACGACGATCCGCTTGGCGCCGCTCGCGTCGAGTTTGCGCAGGTTGGCGTAGAGGTCATGCGCGTAGCGCGCCGGATCCACGCTCGCAGCGATCCATGACGTGACGTTGGCCGAAGGCGGGGCCTCGCGCAGCGCAAGTACGGCGATGTTCGAGGGGCTGCGCAGCTCGGCGTCGAGCGAGGCCGAGTCCGAGATCGCGAGCGCGGTGCGCGGGGCGTAGTGCGCGGCGAGCGTGCCCGAGGCGCGCGGCGCATCGGCGTCGCGGTCGCGCGGCAGCTCACCCAGCGCCGTCGCGAGGTCCTCGCGCGTGACCGCGCCCGGGCGCAGGAGGACCGGCGCGCCCCGCGACAAGTCGACGATCGTCGACTCGAGTCCGACCTCGCACGCGCCGCCGTCGAGAATGAAAAGCGTGCCGCCGAACTCCTCGCGCACGTGCTCCGCGGTGGTCGGGCTTACATGGCCGAACTTGTTCGCGGAGGGCGCGGCGATGCTCGACTGGGCCGTGGACGTGCCGGCTGCCGCGCGGGCGCTGGCGAGCCGCTTCTGGCCCGGCCCGTTGACGATCATCCTCGGGAAGTCCGCGCGCGTGCCGGCGAGTGTCACCGGCGGGCAGGCGACAGTGGGCTTGCGCTGCCCGTCGCACCCGATGGCGCAGCAACTTCTGCGCGAGTTCGCGCGC
>JBGOST010000389.1:0-3299 GCA_041476125.1 Usitatibacter sp.
CGTCATGTGCCCGGCGAGATCGAAGCGCCGCGAGTGATAGCCGCAGCGGATCTGGTCGGCCCGGCATGCTTCCTTCACCAGGATGTTGCCGCGATGCGTGCAGACGTTCGACATGCAGCGCAGCACCCCGCCTTCGTCGCGCGCGAGGAGCAGCGGCTCGTCGACGAGGCCCGGCAAGAGGTTGCGCGGCGAGAGGCTTTGCGCGCAGGCCACATCGGCAAGGTCGCCGATCCACTGCCAGCTGCGCGCGAAGACCCTCTCGCGCGCGAGCTCGTACGCTTCGGGATCGCGATAAAACGTGCTGTCCATCGTCGCGGCGACGGTGATGTCGGGATCGATGGGGACAGACCCCGCTTTCGGAGGCTTGAAAGTCGTCATGGCGAAAACGGGGTCTGTCCCCGGTTTTTAGTCAAGGTTGGCGAGCACGCGAGACGGCTCGAGGGTGACGAGGCAGTTGGTGTGGCCCAGCGGGCAGACGCGCTGGAAGCACGGGCTGCACGAGAGCTGCAACGAGATCACGCGCGCGCGGCTCGAAAGGGGTGGGGTGAACGCGGGGCTGGAGGAGCCGAAGAGCGCGGTCGTCGGCCGGTCGAGCGCGGCGGCGATGTGCATGAGCCCCGAGTCGTTGGTGACGACGTGCGTGGCGAACGACATGAGGTCGATGGCTTCGTCGAGCGTGGTGCGGCCCGCGAAATCGATGCAGAGATCTTGCGAGAGCCGCTGGACCTCCGCGGTGATCTCGGCGTCCTTCTGCGAGCCGAGCAGCCACACCTGATACCCGCGTGAGGCGAGGGTGGATGCGAGCGCCGCGAAATGGCGCGCGGGCCAACGCTTCGCGGGGCCGTACTCCGCGCCTGGCGCGAACGCGGCGACGGGCTTGCCGGCATCGAGGCGAAACTTCGCGAGCGTGGCGCGCCGCGCCGCCTCGTCGACGGCAAGCCGCGGGTTGGGAAGGCCCGGCCGGAACGCCTCTCCCGCGGGCTGCGCGAGGGCGGCATAGCGCTCCACGATGAGGGGCAGCGCCGCCTCGTCGAGGCGGCGAGCGTCGTTGAGCAGCCCGAAGCGCATCTCGCCGCGATAGCCGGTGCGAAGCGCGATGCCGGCGTGCCAGGGGATCAACGCCGACTTGAAGGTGTTGGGCAGGACGATGGCGCGCTCATAGGGCGGCAGCGTCTTCGCGAAGCGCCGGCGCGCGCCGAGCTTCAAGTCCCCGTGGCCGAAAGGCAGCACGTGCGTCGCCGCGACCTCGGGCATGCGCCGGTACACGGGCAGCGCCCACGCCGGGGCGAGCACGTCGATGGCTTCCTGCGGTCGGTGCTCCTTCAGCCGGACGAGGAGGGGATGGGAAAGAACCGCATCACCGATCCACGACGGGCCGACGACGAGCGTCCGCGGCATCAGTGCCCGTGGGAGCCCGCGTCACCTACGAGTCGGTAGAGCGTGCCGCAATAGGGACAACGCGCCTCGCGCGTCTGCTCGACGGGCAGGTAGACGCGCGGGTGCGTGTTCCAGAGCTTCTGCGAGGCAAGCGGGCAGTGCAGCGGAAGATCGGCCGCGGTGACCTCGACACTCTTGCGATCAAGCTCGGGCGGTAGCGACATTTTCCGTTTGCACCGGCGAGAGCCAATGGAGGTATTTGCGGTTGCGGCCGTGGACGATGTCGAAGAAGGCCGACTGGATCTTCTCGGTCCCGGGCCCGCGCGAGCCCTTGCCGATCACGCGCCGGTCGAGCTCGCGGATCGGGGTCACCTCCGCCGCGGTCCCGGTGAAGAACGCCTCGTCGCAGATGTAGATGTCGTCGCGCGTGAGGCGGCACTTTTCCACGGCTAGCCCCAAGTCCGCGCAGATCGACTGCACGCTGCGCCACGTGATGCCGTCCAGCGCCGTGGTGAGCTCGGGCGTGAACACGCGCCCGTCCTTCACGATGAAGATGTTCTCCCCGCAGCCCTCGGCCACGAAGCCGTCGGTGTCGAGCAGCAGCCCTTCGTCGTAGCCGTCCTGGGTCGCCTCGAGGTTGGCGAGGATCGAGTTGGCGTAGGTGGTCGCGACCTTGGCGCGCGCCATGGTGACGTTCACGTGATGGCGCGCGAACGACGAAGTCTTCACGCGGATGCCCCTCTTCAGGCCTTCCTCGCCGAGGTAGGCGCCCCACGGCCACGCGGCGATGCTCACGTGCACTTTGGCGCCGATGGGAGACACGCCCATCTTTTCCGAGCCGTAGAACGCGATCGGGCGCAGGTAGCAGCTCTCGAGCTTGTTGGCGCGCACCACCTCGCGCTGCGCGTTCATCAGCTCCTCGCGCGAGTAGGGGATCTCCATCATGTAGATCTTCGCCGAATTGAACATCCGGTCGGTGTGTTCCTTCATGCGGAAGATCGCCGTGCCGATCTCGGTCTTGTACGCGCGAATGCCCTCGAAAACCGCCAGCCCGTAATGCAGCGAGTGGGTGAGGACATGGGTGGTTGCCTCGCGCCATGGCACGAGCCTGCCGTCGTACCAGATGAAGCCGTCGCGGTCTGCCATCGACATGGAAAGGGGTGCTCCGAAAGCGATGCGGATGACACTGATTCTAGCCGAAAACGCAGAGCAGCCTCGGCATGTTCTGTGCCATAATCGCCTCCGTTGCCGCACCACAACAACAGAGTGAAATCGACACGGCATGTCCCAGGATTCGTCACCTGAATCGCCCCTGAAACTCGCAGCGAACGCGCCGGCCGAAAAGTCCGTCATCTCGCCCTTGACGCCCGAGGAAAAGCTGTCGGGCGACATGCTGATGCTCACCACCGGCTTCATGATGTGCGCGGCCGCGCTCTGGCTCGCCATCTACTGGAGCATGGGGTACCAGTACTCGACCGCGATCCCGCTCATCTTCCAGGGCCTTTCGGTCCTCACCATCGGCCTGTACTGGAAATACCGCCGCATCTACCTCTTCGCGGTGATCCAGCTGGGGCTGATCCTCTTCACGCCCTTCGCGATGCAATGGACGATCGGCAACTTCGTCAACGCCTCGGGCGTGAGCCTGTGGGGCCTGATGGCGCCCGTGGGCGCGGTCACCGTGCTCGGCACGCGCCAGTCGATGCCGTGGTTCTTCGCGTGGCTGTTCATGACGGTGATGGCGGGCGTCTTCGACTTCATGCTGTCGGGGACCGTGCAGCGCTTCGACCTGCAGACGGTGGCGGTGTTCTTCGTGCTCAATTTCGCCGCGATCTCGGTGATGATCTACTCGCTGCTGTGGTACTTCGCCGCCGAGAAACAGAAGCTGCGCCAGCAGGTCGACGCCTCGCACGAGGAGGTGCGCC
>JBGOST010000390.1:0-3288 GCA_041476125.1 Usitatibacter sp.
CGCCGCGATGCCGGGTGTTGCGATGTGATAGTCGATTCGCCAGCCGACGTTGCGCTCGCGCGCGGTGCCCAGGTTCGACCACCACGTGAAGCGGTTGGGCCGCGGGTCGAGGCGGCGAAAGACGTCGACGAAGCCGTGCCGCTCGAACACGTGCGTGAGCCAGTCGCGCTCCTCGGGCGTGAAGCCCGGCCTGTTGCGGTTCGAGCGCCAGTTCGCGAGGTCGATCTCCTTGTGCGCCATGTTCCAGTCGCCGCAGATCACGAACTCGCGTCCGCAGGCGCGCATCGCTTCCAGCCGCGGCAGGATGCGCTCCATGAATGAAAACTTGCGCCTCTGCGCCTCCTCACCCATCGCTCCCGACGGAAAGTAGATCGACACCACGCTCAACTCCGCGAAATCGACCTGCAGGAAACGGCCCTGCGCGTCGATGTCCTTCTCGCCAAGACCCAGCGTCACCTTGTCGGGCTCGCGTTTCGAGTAGATCGCCACTCCGCTGTAGCCGCGCTTCTCGGCGGGATGGAAGAATGCGTGCAGCCCGCGCGGCGCCAGCAACGCGCGCGGCAAGTCGGCCTCCCGCGCCTTGATCTCCTGCAGGCAGACGACGTCGGCCTTCTGGCGGCGCATCCACGAAGTGAACCCCTTGGAAGCGGCCGCGCGAAGCCCGTTCACGTTGAGGCTCACGATGCGCATCGGGAAATCCGGCGAAATCCGGCGAGATAGGCGAAAATAGCCGCTATCGTAACCTCCGGACCCCCCATGAGTGCCGCTGCCGCGCCCGCCGAGTCCCTCGACCGCGACGCATTCCGCCGCGAGTTCGTCGACTTCGCGATCCGTGCCGGGGCGCTGCGCTTCGGGGAATTCAAGACCAAGGCCGGCAGGCTCTCGCCCTACTTCTTCAACGCGGGACAATTCAGCGATGGCGAGCGCCTGGGCGCCCTCGCCGGCTACTATGCCCGCGCCGCGCTCGCCTCCGGAATCGCCTTCGACATGCTGTTCGGGCCTGCCTACAAGGGCATCACCCTCGCCGCCGCCACCGCCGTCGCCCTTGCCGGGCTGGGTCACAATGTGCCGTTCTGCTTTAATCGCAAGGAGGCCAAGGACCATGGCGAGGGGGGCGACATCGTGGGAGCGCCGCTCGAGGGCAGGGCGCTCATCGTCGATGACGTGATCAGCGACGGGGCGTCGAAGCGCGAGGCCATCGAGCTGATCCGCGCCGCGGGCGCCACCCCGGCTGGCGTGCTAATTGCCCTTGACCGGCAGGAAAAGGGGCGGGGCGAGCTCTCGGCCGCGCAGGAGGTCAGCCGATCCTTCGCCGTGCCCGTTACTGCCATTGCGACGCTCACCGACGTGCTCGCGACCCTTGGCGAGCGCCCCGGGGACCGCGGCAACGTCGAACGGATCGAGGAATACCGAAAGCGCTACGGAGTGTTATCGCCGTAGCGACGCAAAGCGCAACACTGGAACTGCAAATCTTGGGCGCACGGGAATACACAAAATGAAAAAACTTTGCCTGTTGATGGCCGTATGTTTCGCACCCGCCGCCGGAGCGGCGTTCAAGTGCGTGGACGAGAAGGGTCTCACCCACATCGGCGACACCCCACCGGCGGGATGCGCGGACGTCGTCATGTACGAGACCAGCCCCAGCGGCCGAGTGCTGCGCAAGATCGATCCCACGCCGACCGCGGAGCAGCTGAGGGCGAGGCAGGACGAGTTCGAGCGCGTCAGGGATTCGCTCAAGGGCGCGGCGGAGCAAAAGCGCAAGGACACGGCGCTGCTCAACACGTTCAGCGCCGAGCGCGAGTTCGACGTGGTGCGCGATCGGAACATCGAGCCCATCCGGGGGCGCATCAAGAACGCCGAGGAACGCATCAAGGCGGTGGAGAAGCGCCAGGCCGAGATCCAGGAGGAAATGGAGTTCTACAGGGCCGGCAAGAGCAAGACGCGAACGCTGGCGCCTCCCGCCCAGCTCACCGCGGACCTCGACCGGTTCAACAAAGAGCACACGACGCTGAAGAACAACATCGCGAGCTACGAGAAGGAAATCGAGCAGCTCAAGGTGCGCTTCGAGGCCGACAAGAAGCGCTGGCTCGACCTCAAGGCCGATCCCTCGATGCGCAACCAGCAGCCGGCCCCTTCGAAGCCGGCGGTGTCCGGCACGCTCATTCCGGGCGCCGCAGGAATCGCGAAATGCGGGGACAAGGTCTACGAGTGCCAGGCGGGGCAGACTTACACCTGCCGCAGGAGCGATGGCAAGACCTTCAGCGTCAACTGCGTTGTCGAGCGCAAGTAGCGCCACGCCTCAAGAGGCGAGCCGCTCACGCAGGATGCGGCTGACTTCCTGCGGGTTGCCCTTGCCCTGGGTGGCCTTCATCACCTGCCCGACCAGCGCGTTGAACGCCTTTTCCTTGCCGGCGCGATAGTCCTCGGCCAGCTTCGGGTTTGACGCGAGCACCTCGCGCACAACGCTTTCGAGCGCGCTCGAATCGGAGATCTGCCTCAACCCTCGTTCTTCGACGACGATGTCAACATCCGCGTTCGTATTCCACATTACCGCGAAGATGTCCTTAGCTAGTCTGTTCGAAACTGTTTGATCAAGCGTTCGATAAATAAGCCGCGCAAGTCGGTCCGGGGGCACCAGACTTTGATCGATCGTCCAGTTTTTCTCGTGCAGCATGGCCATCAATTCACCATTGACCCAATTTGACACTGCCTTGCCCACGCCGGGACTTACACCGTGGAGGCGGTCCGAGGCGCGAATCAAGCTCACTAGGTGGTTAACCGCTTCCTCAAAGTACGCGAGGACTTCGCGCGACATCGTCAATAACACCAATTCATTCTGCGATAGTGAAGGCCATTGCTTTCTCAATCTGTTCCTAGCTTGTGCAGGAAGCTCCGGCATATCGTTCTCGACGTCTCTTTTCCACTGTTCGGAGACTTCAAGCGGTAAAAGGTCAGGATCGGGAAAGTAGCGATAGTCCTGCGCATCCTCTTTCGAGCGCATCGAGCGCGTCTCGCCTTTGTCGGGATCGAAGAGGCGGGTCTCCTGGACCACCTTTCCGCCGTCCTCGATCAACTCGACCTGGCGGCGCACCTCGAACTCGATCGCCCTTTCCATGAAGCGGAAGGAGTTGAGGTTCTTGATCTCGCAGCGGGTGCCGAGTGCGGCACCCGGTCGGCGAACCGACACGTTGGCGTCGCAGCGGAAGGAGCCTTCCTGCATGTTGCCGTCGCAGATGCCGATCCAGCGCAGCAGCGAGTGCAGCGCCTTCGCGTACGCCACGGCCTCCG
>JBGOST010000391.1:0-3287 GCA_041476125.1 Usitatibacter sp.
AAGGGCTGATAGCGCTCGAGGCTCTTCTCGTAGAGCCGGCGCAGCTCGGCGAGCGGCTCGGCGTGATCGTCGACGCGCAGGTCGAGGAACGGATAGTCCTCGGTGGTGTGGATGAGGAGGGCCGCGGCCTGCTTGCCGCGCTTGTCGCCGCCCGCCGCATCTCCCGCCTCCATCGCCGTCATCAGGCGCTCGGCGAAAGCGAGGCCGCTCGCTGCCTCGTACGCCCAGGCGGTTTCCTCGAGCACCTGCGGGCCGGCGAGCATGTTTCCGGCGAGCGAATAACCCGCGCCGGAGCGGTGCCCGCACCACTCGATGCACGAGCGGCCCGTGTGCGCGGCGCTGCGCCCGGCCGAATCGATGAGGTGGAATTGCCGCACGTCGCGCCCGGTATCGGCCTCGGTGAGCTGCTTGACGATCTCTTTGGGAGCCGCCCCCTCCTCGAGCGCGGCGATCGCGTCGCGCGAATAGAGCGGGTTGATGAGGGCCTGGGTGGAGAGCGCGCCCTTGCCGTTGCGCACCGCGGGGCACAGGGCGCCGACGGCGAAGAACTTGCTCGCCACCGCGACACCAAGCGCGCCGGACGGATCGCGAGCGATAAGTGACCAGGTCATTCGGTCGCAGAATATACTACCGCGCTTCGACGATGAAACCGCCGCTCCCATTTCGCGCCTTGCTGTGGACCGTGGCTTTCGTCGCGGCCATGCCGTGCCACTCGTTCAAGCTCCAGCCCACCACGAAGCAGCCCGATGCGAACTCCCGGCGGCTGGGGCTGGGCACGCTCACGGGGCTCATCGAAACCCCGCTCTTCAAGGTCTACGTCGATCAGTTCTCGACGCCGGTGCACGAAGACCTCACGCATCGCGTCTACGGGTGCCATGGCGGCCATGGCCGCTGCCGCAGGGGCGGAGCGCCAAGCGCCGTCATCGAAGGCGTGCAGTGGAACGACAACCCTCCCTTTTCCTTTCGGAGCCTGAAGCTCACGATTTCGCCGACCTGCATCGGCGTGACGATCCAGCTTCCCAACCTGCATCCCACGTGCTGGAGCTCGATTTTCGCGAGCGCCGCGGCCACGGCCACGACGACGCGCGGCCTCGCCTTCGGGCCCGGCGACACGCTCCTCGAGCGCAGCCATTTCGGCGACCTGCAGTTCATCCACGCCATGGCCATCGACGGCGAGGCGCCGCAGGTGACGCGCGGCAACATCTTCGCGTGGGCGAGATTCGCATATCTCGTATCCGTCGGCGACATCGTTTCCGGCACGGTGATCTCGGACGGCGCGACGGTGGGAGACATCGCGAGCTTCTTTCCCGCCAGCCGCGATACGGTGATGACGCTCTTCACGAAGGGCACGGATCCGCACAGCGACGAGCGCGTGCGCGACATCGCGTTCGGCAGCCTGCTGCACCTGGTGCAGGATTCCTTCTCGCGATCGCACGTCTCGCGTGAGAAGCTGTGGATCGCCGGGGGAGAAACCGTTCCCGGGCGGATCCTCCAGTTTCATTCCTACGCCCACCAGGATCCGTACGTACATGCCAAGCGCGACGCGCTCGAGGCGCTCGAGCAGAACGCCGAGGAGAGCCGTCTGCTCACCGACATCGGGAGGCGACTGGTTGCGATGCGCGAGCGCCGCGCGCCGTGGGACGAGGTACGCGCGATGCTCGATTCCGTGTTCGAGCTCTCCGAAAACACGCTCCCCGCGGGACCGGGGACGGACTTCGAGTTCCAGCCCGCGCAGAAGGACCACTCGCCGGGCTGATGTTCCACACCCCTTTTTCCGGAGGTGACCCATGCCCGATGACCGCCTTGCGAATCGCATAGCCGGCAAGACCTTTCGCTTCACCTGGAGCGACGGCCCCACGAAGGGCGATACCCACGAGCACGTGTTTCATCCGGACGGCAGCGTCGAATACCACAAGGTGAGCGACGCCCCGCAGAAGGGAAGACCCACCCGCGAGAAGCAGTACGCCGCGGTGAAGGTGACCGGTGACGTCTACGCCGTCTCGTATCTCGCCTCCTCGGGATTCACGCTCACGACCGTTCTCAATTTCGGCGACCACGCGATCGTCGGCTTCGCCTCCAACGACAAGCAGTGGTTTCCCATCAAGGGGAAGTTCGAAGAAGTGAAATAAAAACCGGGGACAGACCCCAATTTTCCGCTGGACGGAAAATTGGGGTCTGTCCCCGGTTTTTGGGGCGTGATAACGTCGCGCCCATGAGCACCTCCGCTGTAGTGCCCGGCGCCCCGCGCTGGTCCTGGCTGCCCGCGATGGGCACCTGGAAGTATCACGCGCTGCTGCTCGCCGTCGGCGTCCTTGTGCTGGGACCCTTGGGAGGGGTCACCGCGTCGTTCATGAATTTCTCGCTGGGATTCTTCATCGGCGGCCAGGTGCTGGCGGGAATCCTCGGCTCGACCGTGACGCTGGGCTACGGCGCAGAGGGCAAGCACGGCGCCAACTACATCCAGACCGCGGCGGCGTCTGTCGCGAGCCTCTCGGCGATGGGCGTGCTCATCCAGGCGATGGTGTGGATGGGGCTGCCGCAGCCGCCGACCTGGCAGCTGGTGCTGTACTTCATGTGCATCGGCATGTTTGCCGTCGGCGTGGGGATGCTCTACACGCCGATCCTCGTCGACCGCATGCAGCTCACCTTCCCCTCGGGGCTCGCGGTGGCGAACATCCTGCGCGCGCTCACCGATCCGGTGCTCCTGCGACAGTCGGTCGCGAAGCTCGGCACCGGAATCGGGATCGGAATCGCGGGCGGCATTGCGGCGTTCAAGGTTGCGGCGCTCGGCGCCATCGAGTTCTCGGCCTCGACCTTCGGCGCCGGCATGGTGGTGGGCGCGCGCATCGGCATTCCCGCGATCACCGGCGGCGTGCTGAGCTGGGCGCTCATTCCCTACTTCGTCTCGATCGGCTGGCTCAAGACCGGCGATCCCTTCCGCAAGATCACCTTCCTCATCGCGCTCGGGATGATCATGGGCGCGGCGATCATCGACCTCACCCTGATCTTCTGGGAGGCGGCGAAGCGGTTTCGCGAAGGGGCCGCGGCAAAGACGGCCGAGCAGGAGGACTGGAAGCGCGTGAACAAGATGATGCTCGCGATGTGGGTCGTCGCCTGGGGCGTCGGTCTCGTGCTGGCCGGCCACCTGGTGCTCGGGCAACCGGTCGGGTACCTCGCGCTCGCGGTCGGGCTGGTATTCATCTTCGCGATGGTGAACGGCATCTCGGTGGGCATCAGCGACAGCAACCCGATCTCGTCGGCGTTCGTCGTGACCGTCGTCATCATGG
>JBGOST010000392.1:0-3287 GCA_041476125.1 Usitatibacter sp.
CTTGAACTGAGTCACCTGCCTTGATCGGTGTAAGTAGCTCCTGCTCCTGATGCCGACGGTCTCGCCGCTCCTGACGTTCCAGCGTGTGGCGCAAGTTCAAAAGCTGTTGTTTGCCTTTGTCCAGGTCTTCCATTTTCACCTTTATCACCTTCAGAAAGCGGCGCGGTGATGACTTGAAAGCCTCGCGCTAACGCGGTGGCTACCTGGTTACCGCACCACTTCGCGCGTCAACATGCAGCGAGAACCCACGGCCATTTTCATCGAGGAGCCGAGCTTCCCAATGGCCAGAAAGCATAGGGGGCGATCATGAACATCGCCGTCGATCGTCGCCAGTTCCTCAAGGCCTCCGCCGCGATCGGTAGCGGCCTCGCGCTCGAGTTCTCCCCCGCCGGCGCCGCGCTCGCCCAGGCCGCGGGCGTGAACGAAGTCACGCACTGGATCGTCATCTATCCCGACGACCGGGTGCTGATCCGCATCGCGCGTTCCGAGATGGGGCAGGGCAGCCTCACCGGCCTCGCGCAGCTCGTCGCCGAGGAGCTCGATTGCGACTGGCGCCAGGTCACCACCGAGTTCGCCTCTCCGAACGAGCACGTCAGGAGGAAGCGCATCTGGGGCTCGATGTCGACGAGCGGCAGCGCCGGAATTCGCACTTCGCAGGAATACCTGCGCAAGTCGGGCGCGGCGGCGCGCGAGATGCTGGTCTCGGCCGCGGCCACGGAGTGGAACGTTCCCGCCTCGGAGTGCAGCGCGGCGATCGGCGTGGTCACCCACGGACCCACCGGCCGCAAGCTCTCCTACGGCAAGGTCGCGGCGCAGGCCTCTAAGCTCGAGATCCCGAAGGACGTGAAGCTGCGCGATCCGAAGGATTGGAAGATCGCCGGCAAGTCGGTGAAGCGCCTCGATACGCCCGACAAGGTCGTCGGCAAGCCGATCTACGGCGTGGACGTGCAGCTGCCGGGAATGCTGCACGCCTCGATCGTGCAGTCGCCGGTCTTCCTCGGCAAGGTGAAGAGCGTGAACAGCGCCGCGGCGGAGAAGATGCGCGGCGTGAAGGGCATCGTGAAGCAGGAGAATTTCGTCGCGGTCGTCGCCGACAACTGGTGGCGCGCCAACCAGGCGGCGAAGAAGCTCGCCATCGAGTGGGACAACGGAGCGAACGGCGCGGTCACGAGCGACACCATCAACGCGATGTTCCGCGAAGGCATCGCCGCGAGCGGCCTGCCCACGGCGCGCAAGATGGGAGACACGCCCGCGGCGCTGGCATCCGCGGCGAAGATCGTCGAGGCCGAGTATTCGTCGCCATACCTGAGCCACGCGACGATGGAGCCGATGACGGGCACCGCGTGGTTCAAGGACGACGGCATGCTGCACGTGTGGACTTCCACGCAGAACGGCGAGGCGTCCATCGCCGCGGCCGCAGAGGCCGCCGGGCTGCCGCTGGAAAAGGTCGAAGTCCACAAGACGATGGTGGGCGGCGGATTCGGCCGCCGCGGCGCGCCGCAGGACTACGTGCGGCAGAGCGTGGCCATCGCGAAGCAGTTTCCCAACACTCCGGTGAAGCTCATGTGGTCGCGCGAGGAGGACATGCAGCACGGCTTCTACCGGCCGGCCTCGCTCGTGAGCATGAAGGCGGGCCTGGACGCCAACGGCAACCTCGTGGCGATGCACACCAGGATCGCGTGCCCGTCGATCCTCGCGCTGCTGATTCCCGAAGGAATCCGCAACGGCATCGATTTCACGGCGGTGCGCACCTTCAGCGATTCGCCCTACACGACGCCCAACCAGCAGGTCGACTACGCGATGCGCAATCCGCACGTGCCGGTCGGCTTCTGGCGCGCCCCGGGATTGCAGAACTCGTTCTATCGCGAATGCTTCATCGACGAAGTGGCGCATGCCGCGGGCAAGGATCCCTTCGAGTTCCGCCAGGCGATGCTCAAGCCCGACGACAAGAACCGCCTCGTGCTCGAGGCGTGCGCGAAGGCCGCGAATTGGGGCTCGCCGCTGCCCGCGGGCGTGTATCGCGGCATCGCCCAATCCGACGGATTCGGCAGCTACGCCGCGATGGTCGCCGAGGTTTCGGTGAACGAGGGCCGCATCAAGGTGCATCGTGTGGTGTTCGCGATCGATTCGGGCTACGTGGTGAATCCGGACCAGTGCCGCGCGCAGGCCGAGGGCAACGTGATCTTCTGCCTCGGGCAATTCGTCCAGACACACACGCTGAAGGACGGCCGCATCGCGGAGTCGAACTTCCACGACTTCCCGCTGCCCGGCATCGCCCAGATGCCGCGCGTGGAGACGGCGCTGGTTCCAACGGGCGGCTTCTGGGGCGGCCATGGCGAGCCTGGAGCGCTGAACGTCGTCCCGGCCGTGCTGAACGCGGTCTTCGCTGCGACCGGCAAGCGCGTGCGCCACCTGCCGTTGAAGGACAACGATGTGAGGAAATCGTAAGAAAGCTTCCTGTAGCGGCGATCTTCACGGTGAGCGCGTGCGCAACTTCGGTGGCGATGACCGACGCGATCGAGCAGCCCTTCGCGGCGACGGGAGATGCCGCGCGCGGCCGTGAGGTCTTCACCTCGCGCGAGGGCGGTCACTGCGTGCTGTGCCACTCGTTGCCCGGCATCGAGGTCTCCGGAAACGTCGGTCCTTCGCTCGCGGGCATCGGCTCGCGCTTCACGCCCGCGCAGATCCGCCTGCGCGTGGCCGACATCACGCGCGTGAACCCGGATGCGGTGATGCCGTCCTTCCATCGCACCGAGGGGTTGCACGCGGTCGCGCCCGAGCGCCGCGGCCAGCCCATGCTTACGGGCCAGCAGGTCGAGGATGTGGTCGCATGGCTCGCGACGTTCAAATGAAGCGGCGCAGTTTTCTCGCGGCCACGGGCGCGGCCGCCGCAAGCGCGATCCTGCCGGCGCGCGCGCAGCGCTTCCAGCCGTCGCAGGACATCACGCCGCTCCTCGACAAGATCACGCGCGGCGTGAAGCCCGAGCCCTCGGGCGTGGAGATCGAGCTGCCGCAGATCGCGGAGAACGGCAATTCGGTGCCGATGCGCATCCGGGTCGCGAGCCCGATGAGCGCCGAGGATCACGTGAAGGCGATCTACATCTTCGCCGAGCGCAATCCGCGCCCGCTCGTCGCGACGTTCCATCTGGGACCGTATTCGGGGCGCGCCGAGGTGTCCACCCGCGTGCGGCTTGCCGGGACGCAACGCGTGACCGTGATCGCCGAGCTCACGGGCAATCGCTTCCTCGTCGGCCCCGCGGACGTGCTCGTCACTTCCGCGTCGTGCA
>JBGOST010000393.1:0-3281 GCA_041476125.1 Usitatibacter sp.
ACTTCGCCACGCACCGTGCGGCTCATCTCCGTGACTTCCTCGGGGCGCTCGTCGATGAGCAGCACGATCAGGACGGCCTCGGGGTGGTTGGCGGTGATGGCGTGGGCCATGTGCTGCATCAGCACCGTCTTGCCGGCCTTGGGAGGGGAGACGATGAGCCCGCGCTGGCCCTTGCCGATGGGAGCGATGATGTCGAGCACGCGGCCGGTCAAGTTCTCCTCGGCCTTGATGTCGCGCTCCAGGCGCATCGCCTCGTCGGGGTGCAGCGGTGTCAGGTTCTCGAAGAGGATCTTGGTCTTCGCGTTCTCGGGCGGCTCGCCGTTGACCGTGTCGACCTTCACCAGGGCGAAGTAGCGCTCCCCGTCCTTGGGCGTGCGGATCTCGCCGACGATCGAATCGCCCGTGTGCAGGTTGAAGCGCCGGATCTGCGAGGGCGAGACGTAGATGTCGTCGGGGCCGGCGAGATACGAGGTGTCGGGCGAGCGCAGGAAGCCGAAGCCGTCCTGGAGGACTTCGAGCGTGCCGTCGCCGAAGATCGCTTCGCCTTTCTTCGCCTGGTGCTTCAACAGGGCGAAGACGAGCTCCTGCTTGCGCAGTCGATTGGCGCCCTCGAGCTCGTTGGTGTTCGCCATGTCGACGAGCTCGGATACGTGCTTGAGCTTGAGGTCGGATAGGTGCATGCAGCGGACCTGCCTGGAGGTTGGGTGGACAGGCCCGGGAGACCACGCGGGCCGGCAAAACGAAGGAGAGTTGGGGAATTAGCCTGGCGGGGAAACTGCGGGACGCGGGCGGATGCTGCGCGCGAACAGCCAGGACCGATTCAGGTTAGCGGGTTCAGATATTGCTGTCAATGAATGCCGCGAGCTGGGTCTTGGAGAGGGCGCCGACCTTGGTGGCCTCGACCGCGCCGTTCTTGAACAGCATCAGGGTGGGAATGCCGCGAATGCCGTACTTGGGAGGCGTGGTCTGGTTCTCGTCGATGTTGAGCTTCGCGACCTTGAGGCGCCCGGCGTATTCGCTGGCGATCTGGTCGAGCGCGGGGGCGATCATCTTGCACGGCCCGCACCATTCCGCCCAGTAATCGACCAGCACCGGAGTCTGCGATTGCAGCACCTCGGTCTCGAACGTGTCATCCGTGATGTGAATGATTTTCTCGGCCACTTGTTGTCCTCGTATCGGATGGGGGTTTCGCCCTGAAGAGGGGTTCGGAGGTGAACCGGGGGCGAGCAGGCATCCATCGTAGACCAAAACCGGGCCGGCGGGCAAAGGCGCGGGTTGGGCGGGCGCGAAGCCCGGTGCTAAAATAATGGTCTTTTTTCCGCTCGCGAACGAAGGGATTTCATGACGTACGTGGTGACCGAGTCCTGCGTGAAGTGCAAGTACACCGACTGCGTGGACGTCTGCCCGGTGGATTGCTTCCGCGAAGGCCCGAACATGCTCGTCATCGACCCCGACGAGTGCATCGATTGCACGCTCTGCGTGGCCGAATGCCCGGTGGAGGCGATCTTCGCCGAGGACGACGTGCCCGCCGCACAGAAGGACTTCATCCCGCTCAACGCCGAGCTCGCCAAGATGTGGAAACCGATCGTCGAGCGCAAGCCCGCGCCGGCCGATGCCGACGACTGGAAAGAGGTCAAGGAAAAGCGCCACCTCATCGAAAAATAGAGCATTTACAAGCCCGTGCTATTACCGTAGAAGTCGTTCAAACAGGTAACAATCCGCTCGCAAATCCGTCACCCGGGGGAGGGTGGATGGAGCAATCCCAAAGCGACATCGCCTCCGTGCTTGCGGTGCTGGGTTCGCCCCGCGAGGACCTGCGCGTCGCCCAGGAGCTGATCGAGGTCCTGCCGATCCCGGTCTTCTTCAAGGGGCGCGACGGCAAGTACCTCGGGGTTAACCGCGCCTGGGAGGACTTCTTCGGCCTGTCGCGCTGGTCGATCATCGGCGCTCAGGTGACCGATCTGTATCCCGAGACGCCGGGCATCGCGGAGCGCCACCACGCGATGGACGAGGAGCTCTGGAGCCATCCCGGCAACCAGAGCTACGAGATCCCGCTCACGATGCGCGACGGGCGGGTGCGCCACACGATCTACTACAAGGCGACCTTCTCGAGCGCCGACGGCGAGATCGCGGGCCTCATCGGCACAATTGTCGATATCACGGAGAGAAAACAGGCCGAGCAGCGCGAGGCGATCGAGCACGCGATGACGCGCCACCTCGCCAGCACCGAGTCGCTTTCGGACGCGATCCGCGGAATCCTGCGGGTGATGTGCGAGCGCCTGGATTGGGCGTGCGCGGCGCGCTGGGCGCTCGACGAGGAGAAGAACCGGCTGCACTGCTGCGAGACGTGGAGCATCGACGACGCGCGCATCGCGGCCTTCCTCGCCATGAGCAGCCGCGAGACCTTTATCCCCGGCAGCGGCGGGATGATCCGCAAGGTGCTCACCACCGGGGAATCGGTGTGGGTCGCCGACGTCACCCAGAAGCCGGATTTCATGCGCGGGCCGATGGCGGGCGAAGCGGGGCTGCGCGGCGCCTTCGCGCTTCCGGTCCTGATGGGCGACAAGGTTCTGGGTGCCATCGAGTTCTTCGGCCGCGAAGCGCGCCGGCCCGACCCGTGGCTGCTGCAGATCACGGTGAGCATGGGGCGCGAGATCGGCCAGCTCATGGTGCGCCGTCACGCCGAGAAGGCGATGCGCGAGAGCGAGGAGCGCTTCCGCAGCCTGACCGAGCTGTCCTCCGACTGGTACTGGGAGCAGGACGAGGAGCTTCGCTTCACCACCATGTCGCAGAGCGTGGCCGGGGCGATCGACATTCCCCCCGAAGCCTTCATCGGCAAGCGCCGCTGGGAGCTCGAGCTGGTCGGCGTCACCGAGGCGCAGCTCGCCGAGCACAAGGCGCTGCTGGCGGCGCGGGAGCCGTTCCACGATTTCGTGTACGGGCGCCGCGATGAGGCCGGCAGGATCCACTACCTGAGCATCAGCGGCCGGCCGATCCTCGACGAGGAGGGCCGCTTCAAGGGCTATCGCGGCGTGGGCAAGGACATCACGCGGCGCAAGCTCGACGAAGCGGCGTTGCGCGCGGCGCATGACGAGCTGGAGATGAAGGCCCAGGAGCTGTCGCGCTCCAACGAGGAGCTGCAGCAGTTCGCCTACGTCGCCTCGCACGACCTGCAGGAGCCGCTGCGCATGATCTCGAGCTACACGCAGCTGCTGGAACGCCGCTACTCCGACAAGCTCGACGCGAACGCGCGCGAGTTCATGGACTTCATCGTCGACGGC